>NZ_NCSR01000039.1:0-18152 GCF_002105485.1 Leifsonia sp. NCR5 | reverse complement strand
GGTCCCCACCCCGTCCACCCCCACGACGCTCGAGGAAGGCCTCGAGGAGACGATCATCCGCCCTCGCCGCGGAACCGAGCGAACCGAAGGAGGCGACCGTGGCTGACAAGCGTGGAATTGCCAGGGTCAGCATGCGCGTGGTCGGCGGTGTGATCGGCCTCGGCGTCGCCGGCATCGCCATCGCGGGTGCATCGTTGCTGCCGCTGCCGTCGTTCCAGGTCGCAGCCCCCGTCTCGACCGTCAAGCCCGTGCCTGCCGACCAGCAGAGGGTCTGCCCCGGCCCGCTGCTCGCCCTCGCGGCCGACGCGGGCGCCGCCACCACCGCATCCCCGTTCGGCGCCCCCACCTCTACATACGGGGCGGACGGCGGCAGCGTCGACACCCGGTCGCTGAAGGCCGACGCCGACGGTTCGTCGCGCGCCGAGGCTCCCCAGGTGCTCACCGTCGCCACCCCGCAGGGCGCGAGCACCCCGCCGCTCGTCGCTGGCGCCCAGTCGCAGAGCGCGACGACCGACGACCTCGCCGGTCTCGCGACCTCCTCCTGCGGAGAGGCGAGCGCAGACAGCTGGCTGGTCGGCGGTTCCACCGCGCTCGGCCAGACCAGCCTCGTGATGCTGTCCAACCCGACCTCGGTGCAGGCCACCGTCAACCTCTCGATCTTCGCCGAGACCGGCCAGGTGGATGCGCCGGGAGCCGCCGGCATCGTCGTCCCCGCCGGCGCGCAGAAGGTCGTCCCGCTCGCCGGTCTCGCTCCGTCCGTCGCCGCCCCCGTCGTGCACGTGCAGAGCACGGGAGGGCAGGTGCTCGCCTCTCTGCAGCAGAGCTTCGAGCAGGGCATCGACCCGCGCGGCGTCGAACTGTCCGGTGCGACAGGCTCCCCGTCGCGCGTGCAGGTGATCTCCGGCATGACCATCGCGAATCTGGCGACCATCGAGGGCGCCCAGTCCGGCGAGGGCTACGGAGCGGACCTCCCCGCCGTCCGCGTGTTCGTGCCCGGCGATCAGGATGCGGACATCACCGTCGGCGCCGTCGGCGAGAACGGCACGGCGGCAGGCAACTCGTACGCGCAGACCGTGAAGGCCGGCGTCGTCGCCGAGATCCCGCTGGATCACCTCAAGGACGGCAACTACACCGTCACCGTCCGCTCCTCCGTGCCGGTCGTCGCCGCAGCCCGCACCTCGGTCGCCGGGGCGAAGACCCACGACTTCACCTGGTTCGCCTCGTCGCAGCCGATGGGAGACACCTTCCTGGCCGCCATCCCGTCCGCCCCGACCCCGATGGTGCACTTCGCCAACCCGGGCGAGAAGGACCAGAAGGTCACCATCGAGGGACGCAACGGCAAACCGGCGACCCTGACCATCCCGGCCGAAGGAGCCGCGAACGTCAAGGTGGGCGCCGGGATGTACACGGTCACCGGGGGAGACGGCCTCTACGTGAGCGTCAGCTTCTCCGCCGACGGCGCCGCAAGCTCGTTCGCCCTCAACCCGCCCGGCCCGCTGGCCGCGCCGATCGAGGTGTACCCGCGCTAGCGCCCGGAACCCCTCCCTCGAACAAACGAGATCAGGGAGACCACGACGATCACGATGGCGAAACCGGGAACGATGTATGCCATGGGGTGGCTGGCGGACGAAAAATAGGCGGCGGACAGGCCGATCACTCCGTAGATCAGCAAGATGGAAGCGAAGAGGACCGCAACGATCTGCTTCTTGACCAACGTCACGGCACACCTTTCAGGGCCGCGTTCTGGACTTACGAGTGCCGCGACCACCTGTCGACTATCTCCGAGGGTATTGGTCGTCCAAACGGCACTCAATATATGCAAAAGGCTACGAATGCATTTGTTCGGCAAGACTGCGCGGATGGAGCCTTGATTGACCGCAGGCGCGCGGCCACCGTCCTCAGAAGTGCCGGTACCGGTCCGGCGCCAGGTCCCACGGGTCTTTCCCCAGCAGCTCCGCCACCGCACGGAACACGCAGCCCTCGACGAACATCCTGCGGTGGAGGTCGTCGTTGCGGTGCAGCTTGGTGAGCCGCTGGATCGGGACGCGGTAGAGAACGATGCGGCGCTGGGCGTGGTCGACGTGCCAGCGGTCGACACCGTCGCTGCCCGTGTTGCCGATGGGGGTGGCAGCGACCTCGAAGTGCACGTCGGCGAGCTCGTTCGGCCAGACGCCTTTGAGGTAGTCGGCCGTGGATGCGACGGTCATGTCGAAGAAGTCGATCCTGTTGTTCAGCATCGGCAGGTGGGGGCCGGTCACCGGGCCTCTCGCACCCCTGCCGTGCCTGCTGCGCCACCGGGAGGTGGCAGGCGGCTGGCTGCTTGAGCGGCGGTTGCGGGGCATGTCGCAATCCTACGTCGCCCGCGCTCGGGTATTCTGAGCCCGATGTTGAGCCGTCCATGTTCCCGCGTGGCGTGTCCACGCGATGCCGTGGCCACGCTCACCTACGTGTACGCCGACTCGATGGCCGTGCTCGGCCCGCTGAGCCTGAGCCACGAACCGCACTCGTACGACCTGTGCGCCATCCACGCCGAGCGTCTGTCCGCGCCGCAGGGCTGGCAGGTGATGCGGCACGAGGTGTTCGGTGAAGTAGGTTATGGGGCGTGAGCAGCAACAGCAACGTCCCCAGCAATTCCTCTCTCGACGCTGTCGTCAAGACCTATGACATCCGCGGTCTGGTCGGCAAAGACCTGACGGAGGAGGTCGTCACCGCTATCGCGGCCGGCTTCGTCGACGAGGTCGGGGCTGCCGGGGAGGAGGTGATCGTCGGCCACGACATGCGCGACTCGTCGCCCACCTTCGCCGCGGCGTTCGCCCGCGGAGCGCAGGCCAGGGGTGCCAACGTCGTGTCGATCGGGCTGTGCTCCACGGACGAGTCGTACTACGCATCCGGAGCGCTGGCGTCCGCGGCGGCCATGTTCACCGCGAGCCACAACCCGGCGACGTACAACGGCATCAAGCTCTCCCGCGCCGGCGCGCAGGGCCTCAGCATGAACACCGGGCTCGCCGGGGTGCGCGACCGTGCTGCCGTGTACCTGCACGACGGCGTCGACCCGGTGGACGAGCAGGGCGGCTTCCGCGAAGTGGATGTGCTCGCCGACTACGCCGCATACCTGCGGTCGCTCGTCGACCTGTCCGTCATCCGCCCGATCACGGTCGTGGTCGATGCCGGCAACGGGATGGGCGGCCTCACCGTCCCGGCGGTGCTCGGCGACGCAGCCGGCCTTCCCGCTCTGCCGCTCACGATCATCCCGATGTACTTCGAGCTGGACGGCTCCTTCCCGAACCACGAGGCGAACCCGCTCGACCCGAAGAACCTGGTCGATCTGCAGCGCGCGGTAGTCGAGCACGGCGCCGACCTCGGGCTCGCCTTCGACGGGGACGCCGACCGCTGTTTCGTCGTGGACGAGAAGGGCGACGCCGTCACCCCGTCTGCCGTCGCGGCCATCGTCGCACTGCGCGAGATCGCCCGCGCCAGGCGGGAGGACCCAGACGCGGACATCACGGTCATCCACAACCTGATCACCTCCAACGTCGTCCCAGAGACCATCGAGGCAGCAGGCGCGACGCCGCTGCGCACCCGCGTCGGCCACACCCTCATCAAGGATGCGATGCGTGAATCCGGCGCCGTCTTCGGTGGGGAGCATTCGGCGCACTACTACTTCCGCGACTTCTGGAGCGCAGACAACGGGATGCTCGCAGCCATGCACCTGCTCGCCGAGTTCGGCGGGCAGGACAGCCCGCTGTCCGAGCTGTCCGCCCGGTTCACGCCGTACCCGATGTCCGGCGAGATCAACTCGACGGTCAACGACGTTCCCGCCGCGTTCACGCGCGTGGTGGAGGCCTTCACCGGCCGTGCAGAGTTCGACGAGCTCGACGGTCTGACCGTCACCGGCTTCGTCGGGGGAGACGAGCCGTTCTGGTGGTTCTCCGTGCGTCCGTCGAACACCGAGCCGCTGCTGCGACTCAACGTCGAGGCGGCGGACCTGGCGACGATGCAGCGCATCCGGGACGAGGTGCTGGCGCTCATCCGCGCCTGACGGAGAGCCGGCGCGACACACGACTGTGAGAGTCGGGCACCGGATGCGACAATGGGGCAATGGCCACAACCACCGTCGCTGAATCCACCTCCACTCTTCCGTTCAAGGTCGCAGACCTCTCCCTCGCAGAAGCGGGACGTCACCAGATCCGTCTGGCCGAGAACGAGATGCCCGGTCTCATGTCGCTCCGCGAGGAGTTCGGCGCTTCGCAGCCGCTTGCCGGCGCGCGCATCGCCGGCTCGCTGCACATGACCGTGCAGACCGCCGTGCTGATCGAGACGCTCGTCGCGCTCGGCGCCCAGGTGCGCTGGGCGAGCTGCAACATTTTCTCCACCCAGGACGACGCGGCGGCCGCCATCGCGGTCGGCCCGAACGGCACCGTGGATGCGCCGGCCGGCGTTCCCGTGTTCGCCTGGAAGGGCGAGACCCTCGAAGAGTACTGGTGGTGCACCCAGCAGATCTTCGACTGGACGGCGGAGGCGGAACCCGCCGGGGCGGACTGGACCGGCCCGAACCTGATCCTCGACGACGGAGGCGACGCCACCCTCCTCGTGCACAAGGGCCGCGAGTTCGAGCTCGCCGGCGCCGTCCCGGACGACGCGCAGGGCGACAGCCACGAGTACCGCGTGATCCTGGCGGCACTGCGCGCATCCCTCGCGGAGTCCTCCGACCGCTGGACCCGCGTTGCTGCGGACATCCTCGGCGTCACGGAGGAGACCACCACCGGTGTGCACCGCCTCTACGAGCTCGCCCGCGACGGCCAGCTGCTGTTCCCGGCCATCAACGTCAACGACTCGGTCACCAAGAGCAAGTTCGACAACAAGTACGGCATCCGCCACTCGCTGCCGGACGGCCTGAACCGCGCCACCGACGTGCTGATCGGCGGCAAGGTCGCGTTCGTCGCAGGATACGGCGACGTCGGCAAGGGCGCAGCGGAGGCGCTGCGCGGCCAGGGCGCGCGCGTGATCGTCAGCGAGGTGGACCCGATCAACGCCCTGCAGGCGGCGATGGACGGCTACCAGGTGGCCCGCATCGAGTCGGTCGTCGACCAGGTCGACATCTTCATCTCCGGCACGGGCAACCTCAACGTCATCACCCTCGACCACATCCTGGCCATGAAGCACCAGGCCATCGTGGCGAACGTCGGTCACTTCGACAACGAGATCGACATGGCGGGCCTCGAAGCGCTGGAAGGCGCGGAGAAGATCGAGATCAAGCCGCAGGTGCACGAGTGGCGCCTGCCGAGCGGACGCAGCGTCCTGGTGCTCTCCGAGGGCCGCCTGATGAACCTCGGAAACGCCACGGGCCACCCGAGCTTCGTGATGAGCAACTCGTTCACCAACCAGGTGCTCGCGCAGCTCGAACTGTACGTGTCGACGGAGAACTACCCGATCGGCGTCTACGTGCTGCCCAAGCACCTCGACGAGAAGGTCGCCCGCCTCCACCTGGATGCGCTCGGCGTCGAGCTGACGACGCTCACCCCCGAGCAGGCCGCATACATCGGCGTCAGCGTCGACGGCCCGTACAAGGTCGACCACTACCGATACTGATGACACCCACTTTCACCGACCGCGAGCTGCCGGGCGGCCTCATCCTGCGCGTGCGCAGGCCGGAGGACGCCCCGGCGCTCGCGGCAGCATACGTCGCCAACCGCGGACACCTCGCGCCCTGGGAGCCCACCCGCACCGAGGAGTTCTTCACCGAGGCGGGCCAGCTCAAGCGCACCACCGAGCTGCTCGCCCTCTACGAGGCGGGCACGGCCATCCCGCTACTCATCATGGACGGGGACGCCGTCGCGGGCGGGTTCGACCTGAGCAGCATCGTCCGTGGCGCTTTCGAGAGCGCGATGATCGGATACTGGCTCGATCGCGCGCACACCAAGCAGGGTCTCGCCTCCACGGCGCTCGCCGCGATCATCGCGGCGGCGCGCGACGAATACGGCCTGCACCGCATCCAGGCCGCGACGCTGCTGCACAACCAGGCGTCGCAGTCCGTGCTCACCCGCTCCGGCTTCGAGCGCATCGGGGTGGCCCCGAACTACCTCAAGATCGCGGGCCGCTGGCAGGACCACGTGCTGTTCCAGCGCATCCTGCACGACTGACCCTGTAGGTCGCTAAACCTCCGCGTACGCCCGCACGGGGAACGTCCCGAACCCCTCCACGGCGGGCGGCGCGGCGGTGAAGCGTGCGCCGCGGGCCGGGACGGAGCCCAGGTTGGTCAGGTGCTCGACCACGTGGATGCCCGCGGCGAGCAGCAGGGTGTGTGCCGGCCGCGCTCCGCCGCCCTCGGTGTCGTCGATGTTGAGCGAGTCGATTCCGACGAGGGCGACCCCCGCATCCACGAGTTGCTGCGCGCCCGCCTCCGTGAGGTATGGCGCACCCGTCGCGTACTCCGGACGCCCGAAGTGCGCATCCCACCCGGTGTGCAGCAGCACCGCCGAGCCCGCGAGCTCTCTGTCGTGAAACACCGTGGCCGGGATGCCGCGCGTCCCGAGGTCGGTGAGGTGGAACACGTCCGCGCGCAGCCCGACGAGGGTGGACAGGTCGAGCGACGCCAGGTCTCCGCCGTCCGCGTAGCGGTGGAACGGGCTGTCGAGATATGTGCCCGTGTTGCCGATCATCGTGATGATGTCCATCGCGAACTGCGTGCCCGGCGCGTACTTCGCCACGGAGTCCTCGCGGGTGAGGTGCGGGGTGATCGTGGGGGCTGGGAGCCCCGGATACGTGACGAGCCCGGCCCGGATGCGGTGGCTGAGGTCGACCACGCGGGGACGCCCGGCCTCGGGCACCCTGGCCTGCTCCGGGCTGATCCCTCTGCTGCCCCTGTGCTGCTCCTCGACGATCGAGAGGCCGTCCAGCCGCACATCGCCGACCAGCGCGAGCCCGAGGTGCCGCACGAACAGTTCGGCGATCTGCTCCTCCGACAGGGATGCGTCCGGCAGGTCGAGCCGGAAGCCGTTCGTCTGCAGGCTGCCTCCGTTGACGAACGTCACGGTGGCGTCGAAGTGGGCGCGGTACTCGGTCACAGGTCTCCTAGCGATCGGGGAAGGCGTGGGGGAGGCCGTCGAGCACCGGCTCCAGGCGCTGCAGGCGCTCCTGCTCCAGCTCGAGGCCGGCTGCATCGCGCTGGCGGCGCAGCAGGGCGACGGCCACCAGGAACGTCTCTGCGTCGACGGGCGGGATCGGCGACACGTAGGCGGACGCCTCAGCGGCGAGCTCTCCGCTCAGCCCTGCCCGCGCCGCGGGGGTGAGCTGCGGCGCCTGACGCACGAACTGGGCGATGCGGCGGGAGAGCCTGTCCGGCAGTTTCGCCACGTCGGCCGTCGCCGCCCAGCCGGTCAGGTGCGGCGCGAGATAGAGGGGGAGGGGCGTCGCCTTCGGCGCGCGCTCGTACTGGCTGTACGTGCCGGCCAGGAGGTCGCCGAGGCGCTTCGAGCGGGCGTTGAGGAGTCCGGTGAGGGCGGCGACGCCGCCGAAGGTCATGAAGATCTCCAGCACGCCGACGAGCGCCCGGATGAACGCGTGCCGGAAGCCGATCGCCCCGCCGTCGTCGCGGACGATGCGCGCGCCGACCGCGAGCTTGCCGAGCGACTTGCCCTTCGTCGCGAGTTCGACCGTGGTCGGCAGCACCACCATCCCGAACACCAGGATGAGGACGACGAGCGCCCTGCCGGCCGCCGCATCCAGCCCGCTCCCGGTGGCGACGAGCAGCATCAGGCAGCCGAACATCACCAGCAAGTACGTGAGCCAGTCGATCACCGTCCCCGCTGCGCGCAGGATGTAGCTGGCCGGTTTGACGTCGAGCGCGACGGCTTCGCCGGTGACGAGTTCGCGTTCGCCCGACGTCTGCAGTGCCTGGGCAGGTGCCGTCATGGCTATCATTCAAGCAGATGGATCTCGACGCATACACGGCAGCGCGCAGCGCCGACTGGGACAGGCTCGCCCAGCTGGCGAAACGACGCCGCCTCGACGGCAAGGAAGCCGACGAGCTCATCGACCTGTACCAGTCCGGGGCGTCCGACCTGTCGGCCATCAAGACCATCGCGGGGTCGACGGCGACGGGCGACAGGCTCTCCCTCGCGCTCGCGTCCGCACGGCTGAAGTTCACCGGGGCCGGCGCGAACCTGTTCTCGATGCTGCCCAGGTTCTTCGTCTACCAGCTGCCTGCTGCGCTTTACCGCATCCGGTGGGTGGTGCTGGCCGTCGCACTCGCCACGGTGGTGGTCGCCACGCTGTACGCGGTCTGGATCACCGGCAACCCGGAGGTGCTCCGCAACTTCGGCACGGACGCCCAGTTGCGCCGCTACGTCGAGCACGACTTCATCGACTACTACTCCAACAACCCGGCCGCGTCGTTCTCCGGCCAGGTCTGGACGAACAACGCGTGGATCGCGGCGCAGTGCATCGCGTTCGGCATCACCGGCGTCTACGTGCCGTTCGTGCTCCTGCAGAACGCCATCGGCGTCGGGACGGCCGCCGGGGTCATGTTCGCCTACGGGCGGGGAGACGTCATGTTCTCCTACATCCTCCCGCACGGGATGCTCGAGCTCACCAGTGTCTTCGTCGCCGCGGCCGCCGGGCTGCGCATCTTCTGGGCCTGGATCGCCCCGGGCGCCCGCACGCGCGCGCAGGCGCTCGCCGAGGACGGGCGCGCACTGTTCACCGTGGCGGTCGGCTGCGCCATCTCCCTGTTCGTCTCCGGCCTGATCGAGGGCTTCGTCACGCCGTCCGCGCTGCCTGTCTGGGCGAAGATCGCGATCGGGGCGCTCGCGCTCGCCGCGTTCCTCGCGTACATGCTCGTGCTCGGCCGCCGCGCCGTGCGCCTCGGCGAGACGGGCGACCTGACCGAGTACGAGTCCGGTTCCCGCCGCGTCGTCGCGGGCTGACGCCGCTCGCTGACCTCAGAGGCGCCCGGCGGCTTTCAGCGACAGGTAGACGTCGCTGAGCGCGGGCGGCAGCTCCTCGGGGGAGCCCGTCACCACGTCGGCGCCGAGGCGCTGGATGGCGGCGGTCACCCTGCTCACGTCGAGCAGCGAACGCTCCGCCGCGGCAGCGCGGTAGACCTCATCCCTGTTCCTCCGCGTCCCCGTGGCCTCGATGGTCTCGGGATCGGTGACGGAGGCGACGACGACGATGTGCTTGTTCGTGAGCTGCGGAAGCACCGACAGCAGCCCCCGTGAGGCGCCGGGCGCCTCCACGGAGGTCAGCAGCACGACGAGCGACCGCTGGCTGGTGACTGCGGACACCTGGGCGGGCACCGCCGACCAGTCCATCTCGATCAGTGCAGGCTCGATGCCGGCCATCGCATCCACCATCCTGGACAGCAGTTCCGGTCCGCTGGCGCCCTGCACCCGGCCGCGCACAGCCCTGTCGTATGCGATCAGGTCGACGCGGTCGCCCGCGCGGGTGGCGAGCGCTGCGAGCAGCAGCGACGCCTCGAACGCCGTGTCGATGCGCGGCTCGTCGCCGATCCTGGCGGCGGACGTGCGGGCCGTGTCGATCACGATGACCACGCGCCTGTCGCGCTCCGGACGCCAGGTGCGCACCATCACGCGGGCACCGCGTCCGCTGTTGGGGTCGTGGCGGCGTGCCGTCGCCCTCCAGTCGATCGAGCGAACGTCGTCGCCGCGCACGTACTCGCGCAGGGAGTCGAACTCGGTGCCTTGCCCGCGCAGCATCACGCTGGTCATGCCGTCCAGCTCGCGCAGGCGGGCCAGCCGCGACGGCAGGTGCTTGCGTGCGGTGAACGGCGGCAGCACCCGGATGCGGCCGGGCGCGCTCAGCGTCGCCTGCCGCGCCCACAGGTGCAGCGGCCCCCACGACCGGATGCTCACCTGCGTCACGTGGCGCTCTCCCCTCCGCCACGGGGTCAGCGTCGCGGTGATGCGCCTGCGCTCCCCGGCGGGGACGGCCACCCTGGTGCGCGACCTGTCGATGCCGGCGGACGGCTCCCACGCATCCCGGACGGTGCCGCGGATGGCCCGGCGGCCGGTGTTGGTCACGAGCAGTTCGCTCGTCGCCTCGGTGCCCAGCCGCACGCGCGACGGCAGCACCCGTTCGAGCACCACGCGCCGCGGAGAACCGGCGAGCATCAGGTCGAGCACGCCGAGCACGATGCAGAGCAGCAGCCAGCAGCCGAGCGCGAGGTACGACATCGCCTCCGTCCAGCCGAGCAGCACGACGGGGATCACCCCGAGCGCGAGCAGGGCGACGAAACGTCCGGATACGGTCACGTCACTGCCTAGATCGGAACCTGGACCTGCTGCACGATCGAGCGCAGGATCGCATCCACTCCGACACCCTCCAGCTCCGCCTCCGGGCGCAACTGGACCCTGTGCCGCCAGACCGGCAGCAGCATCGCCTGCACGTGGTCCGGGGTGATCGAGTCGTAGCCGGAGAGCCACGCCCACGCCTTCGACGCGGCCAGCAGCGCCGTGGTGCCGCGCGGGCTCACTCCGAGCTTCACGGAGGGGCTGGTGCGGGTGGCGCGGGCCAGGTCGACGATGTACGCGAGCACGTCGCCGGTCGCGCCGACGGATGCTGCCGCTGCCCTGGCCGCGTGCAGTTCGGCAGCGCTGAGCGCCGGCGTCACGCCCGCGGCGGCGAGGTCGCGGGGGTTGAACCCGGCCGCGTGACGGCGCAGCACCTCGACCTCGGTGTCGCGCGGGGGCACATCCAGGGTCAGCTTGAGCAGGAAGCGGTCGAGCTGCGCCTCGGGAAGCGCGTACGTGCCTTCGTATTCGATCGGGTTCTGCGTCGCGGCGACGATGAACGGGTCCGGCAGCTGGCGGCTGACGCCGTCGACGCTGACCTGGCGCTCCTCCATCGCCTCGAGCAGGGCGGACTGCGTCTTCGGGGGCGTCCTGTTGATCTCGTCGGCGAGCAGGATGTTCGTGAAGACCGGGCCCTCGCGGAACTCGAAGCCGCCGGTGCGACCGTCGTAGACGAGCGAGCCCGTCACGTCGCCCGGCATCAGGTCCGGCGTGAACTGGATGCGCTTGGTGTCGAGGCTGAGCGCCTCGCTGAGCGAGCGCACCAGCAGTGTCTTCGCCACGCCGGGCACACCCTCCAGCAGCACGTGGCCGCGGGCCAGCAGAGCGATGATGAGGCCGGTGACGGCCCCGTCCTGACCGACGACGGCCTTGCCGACCTCCGTGCGCACGCGGGCGAGCGCGTTGCGGAGAGCGGTGGAGTCGTGGTCCTGGCTGTGGATGGGCGCTGCGCTCGATCCGGTCGTGACGTCGGTCATGCATCCATTCTTCCGGTCGGCCCCGACTCGGCGGGGGTGACTGCTGCCGCGGTCGCTCGTTCGAGCGTCGCGAGGTCGTCTGAGAGGGCGATCAGCTCGGCGTCCGTGCGCGGCACCGTGTCGATCAGGATCGCGTGGATGGCCGCCCTGTCGCGGCCGGTCACCGAGGCGACGGCGTCCGCGATCTCGGCGGCCGTCGCGGCGCGGGGCAGCCCGGTGAGCGTCGCCAGCCGCCCGATGGCGCCGATCCGCAGCGCGTCCGCCGCCCGCAGGCGGGCCGACGACCGCTGGTAGAGCCTGGCGCGGCCCTCGCGGGTCTCTCCGGCGCGCACCACCACGGGCAGGTTCTCGACCACCAGTGGGCCGAAGCGGCGTCCCCGCCAGAACGCTGCGGCGATGAACACGAGCACGAGCAGGATCACCACCGGCGTCACCCAGCCGGGCGTGAGCGCCCCGATGTCCGGGGCGCCGGTGACCGGCCGGTCGAGCATCGTCGGCAGATACCAGACGAGCGTGCGGTGTCCGCCGAGCACGCCGAGGGCGAGTGCGGCGTTGCCCGCGCGGTCGACCCCGTCGTTCATCAGGATGCCGGCCGAGCCGACCAGGTAGATCGTGCGGCCGTCGGACGTGGTCTTCACGAAGGCGTACTGTCCGCTGTTCGTGCGGAAGCAGCCGACCGCATCCCCGCCGTCCACGCGGAAGGTGCCCGCGACGCCCGCGTCCGCGGTGTTGTCGGTGGAGCGAGGGTCGATGCGCTCCGCCCTCACGGCGGCCGGCACGGCGCAGCCTGCGGCGACGGGGCCTTTCGCGGAGGGTGTGCCCGCTGCCGTCACGTGCGGCGCGAGCCTGTTCAGAGCGGCGAAGTCCGGCTCGACCACGACGATGGTGCTGGCGATGGCGGTCAGACGGTCGTAGCCGTCCCCGTCGAGGTTCCCGCCCTGGTCGAAGACGAGCACGGTCGTGTCGTCGGTCGCCACATCCTGCACCTGGCTCAGCGTGCTCGCCGTGCGCACGTCGACGCCCTGGCCGCGCAGCACCTGCGCGACCGCCTTCCCGCCGACAGGGCCGGCGTTGGCCGCGTCCAGCGGGATGCCCGCCGACGACTGACCGCCGGTGAGCAGCGCGCCGAGGAACGCGACGACGATCGCGATCACCGCGAGCACGATCCACGGGATGCTCTTCCTCCCGACCTGCCGGAGCCCGGGCGAGATCGCCGCGGCGTCCTCCGCGCCCGTCGGGGCCGCATCCGGTGCTGCGACCGGCGCTGTCTCTGGGGTGCGCTCGCGGTCGAGGGTCTGCTCCGTCACCGGACGCCACCGCCCTGCGCGACGGGCTGCTGCCCGAACAGCTGCGGGCGTGCCTCCTGCAGGCGCTGGTCGAGCGCGACGAGCTGCTGGTAGCGCGCCTCGGTGCCGGGACGCCCGAGGTAGCGGACCTCGTCGAACGCGCGTGCGGCGTCGAGCAGTCGTTCGCGTTCGGCAGGGACGGCGTTCGCCGCTCTGTGCGCGAACTCGGTCGCCGTCGTGCCGGGGCTCACGGTGACGATGGTGCGTTCGTCCATGCTCTGCGCGATGGCACGGAACTGCTCCTCGATCGCCACCACCCAGTCGCCTGCGGCTGCTGCGGACGCCGCGGAGTGCCGCAACTGTGCTGCGGTGCGGAGGTCGTCGTCGCCGAACAGCGAGCGGCGGCCGTCCGCCGTCCTCCTGTTCACACGGGGGCGGCCGAAGATGAAGAACGCTGCGACGATCAGCCCGGCGATCACCAGCACGACGGCGAGCAGCAGCACGGGGCCGGCGTCGCCGCCCGGACCCTGGAACAGCGAGGCGATCCAGTCCTGCACGGCCTTGGAGGCGAGGTCGAACCAGGTCGGCTTCGCGGTCTGATACTCGGGTTTCGCGAGTTCGTCGCCGATCCAGCGCCGAGCATCCGGTGAGCTCGGGTCGACAGGGATGTCGGCGCGCAGCAGAGAGAGGACGGCGCCCGTCATGCGGCGGGCGGGGGAGGCGGAGGCGGAGGGTATGAGCCGCCAGGCGGGTACGAGCCGCCGGGCGGGTACGAGCCGGGCGGGTACGAGCCCGGCGCCGGCGGGTACTGACCAGGCGCGGGCGGATACGGCGGCTGCTGCGTGAAGACCGGAGCGGACAGGTACGGGTCGGGGGCGTCCTGCCCGGTCTGGCGCGCCTCCACGAACCGCACCAGCTGCAGGTCCAGGCCCTCCTTGCGCATCCGGAGGTCGATGTAGATGAGTGCGACGACGGAGGTCTGCACCACGGCCATGATCGCGCCGACGATCGCTCCGACCACGCTGGCCAGCAGGTTGACGCCGAGCTGCCCGGCCAGCACCTGACTGAAACTGGACGCATCCGGCGAGGACAGCGACGTGGGCGCGAAGACGCCCCCCACGATGCCGCCGAGCAGGCCGAACGGGATGGAGATGATCTGCGCGACGGCGTAGACGATCACGGCGATGAGGGCGACCGTGCCGAAGGTCTTCCAGAAGTAGCCGGTGGTCAGCCCCCACGAACGCGCCATCGCACGGCGGATCGGGAGACGTTCGAGCACGATGGCGCTCGGCACGAGCACGAGCTTGGTGTTCAGCCAGATGGCGAGGACGATCAGGCCGAGGAACCCGAAGATGAGCACGAGCACGCCGCCGACCACCCCGGCGGGCCCGAGAGCGAACAGCACGGCGGTGATGACGGCGACCAGCGCGGCGGAGAGGAACCAGGCGAGGCCGAACAGGAAGGTCCAGGCGATCAGGGCGCCCACGCGCCCGCGCACCAGCCGCCAGACCCCGCGGAAGGTCAGCTTCTCGCCGACCGTCCCCCTGGCCACCTCGCCGACGATCACGCCCTGGAGCAGCGCGTTGGAGATGCCGTCGATCACGGCGGACAGCAGGCCGAGCACGATCGTGCCCCCGACCGCCCCCGCCATCAGGGCGCTGCGGTCGTCGGCGGTCGCGTTGATCGCCCTGTCCATCAGCAGGTAGATGCCGGAGAAGATGAGCACGCTCGCGATGATCGAGGGGATGCCCCGCAGCAGCAGTGCCGCGCCGACGGTGATCTTCGGGTTGCGCCGCAGCGTCTGGAACGGAGCGCCGATAAGCGTGCCGAAACTCAGTGGCCGAAGCGGGATGAGGCCGGGCTTCGGCGGGGGAGTCCAGCCGGGCTGCTGCGGGAAGCCTGCCCCGGGCTGGCCGTACTGGGTGAAGCCGGGCTGCTGCTGACCATAACCGGGCTGCTGCTGGCCGTATCCGGGCTGCTGCTGGCCGTATCCCGGGCCGTACTCTCCGTACTGCGGCGCAGGAGGGACGGGGGACTCGTTGCCCGCGCTCGCCCCTGCTCCATCGCCTGCCTGCGACCCCGGTGCCTGCCAGTTCTGCTCGTCGGTCACGCGGTGCCCCTCTTTCCCGTGCGTAGTCCGCTCCCATGCTGGCACATCCGGGGCGGGAGCACTGCCCCACCCACAGGGCACGTTCGGCAGGCTTTCACGGGTGGCGCAGGAGTGTCGACTACGCTGGCACGGAGACTTCAGCAGTCATCGGGACCTCAGTGGTCTCCGGCCGCCCGAGAATGGTTGTGGGAAACTTCGGAAATGAACAGTCGCATCCTGGTGGTCGACGACGACACCGCCCTCGCCGAGATGATCGGCATCGTGCTGCGCACCGAGGGATTCGACCCCGTCTTCTGTGAGGACGGCGCGCTCGCCGTCGACACGTTCCGCTCCTCGAAGCCCGACCTGGTGCTCCTCGACCTCATGCTGCCCGGACTGGACGGCATCGAGGTGTGCAGCCGCATCCGGGCGGAGTCCGGCACGCCCGTGATCATGCTGACCGCCAAGTCGGACACAGCGGATGTGGTCAAGGGCCTCGAGTCCGGCGCAGACGACTACATGGTCAAGCCGTTCAACCCGAAAGAGCTCGTCGCGCGCATCAAGACCCGGCTGCGACCGGCATCCACGGTGCCCGCCGCCGAGCAGTTGCGGATCGGCGACCTCCTCGTCGACGTGGCAGGCCACGAGGTCAAGCGCGGCGACACCCGCATCAACCTGACTCCGCTCGAATTCGACCTCCTGCTCGCCCTGGCCTCCAAGCCGCAGCAGGTGTTCACCCGCGAGATGCTCCTCGAACAGGTCTGGGGCTACCACTACAAAGCGGACACCCGCCTCGTGAACGTGCACGTCCAGCGCCTGCGCGCCAAGGTGGAGCAGGACCCGGACAACCCCAAGATCGTCATGACCGTGCGCGGGGTCGGCTACCGCGCCGGCGCCGTCACGTAGCACGCCGGAAGCGGCGCCCCGGATGCGGTACAGGTGGATGGACGGGCGATGGTGGCGGCAGCTTCCCTCGCAGCTCGTCGGCGTGTGGCGGCGCTCGCTGCAGGTCCGCACGGTCGCCATCACGCTGCTGCTGACCGGCATCGCCATCCTGATCACGGGCATCTACATGGCGCTCAGCATCAGCAACGACCTCTACCAGTCGCGGCTCGACCAGGCGCTCCGTGACTCCAGCAGGGCGACCACCTCCGCCCAGACGACGCTGAACGCCTCGGATGTCTCCGCGTCCGACACCGGGAAGAACCTGCTCAATTCCACGCTGCAGACCGTGCAGGGCGCCACGTCGAGCAGGCTCATCGCCGCCTACCGCGTGCCAGGGCAGGATGTGTCCGTGCCAGCGCCGCCCGACCGGTCCAGCCCCGGACTGAACGGCGTGATCTCCAGCGAGCTGCGCGCCCAGGTGCAGAACGGCGGGACCAAGCAGTTCTACCAGTCCGTCGCGCTGCCGGCGGGGAACGGGACCACCGATCCCGGCATCGTCGTCGGCACCCAGCTCACCCTGCCGAGCTACGGGCACTACGAGCTCTACATCGGCTACAACCTGCGCGACTCGGAGAACACCCTGCTGTTCGTGCAGGGCACCCTCCTGCTCGCCGGGTTCGCCCTCATCCTGCTCATCGGTGCGATCACCTGGGTGATCGTCCGGTTCGCCGTCCAGCCGATCCGGGTGGCGGCGGAGACCAGCGAGCGCCTGGCCGCCGGAGACCTGGCCGTGCGCATCCCGGAGCACGGTGAGGACGTGTTCGCGTCGCTGGCGCGCTCGTTCAATGGGATGGCGGACAGCCTGCAGAGCCAGATCAACCAGCTGGCGACGCTCTCGCAGCTGCAGCAGCGGTTCGTCTCGGACGTGTCGCACGAACTGCGCACGCCGCTCACGACCATCCGGTTGGCCGGCGACGTGATCTACGACCAGCGCGAGTCGTTCCCTCCAGCGACGGAGCGCACCGCCGAGCTGCTGCACACTCAGATCGAGCGGTTCGACCGGCTGCTGTCCGACCTGCTCGAGATCAGCAGGTACGACGCGGGCTCCGTCGCCCTCGACCCGGAGCCCACCAACCTGGTGCGCCTCGCCGACGACGTGGTCGACGAGCTGCGCACGCTGGCCGAGCAGAACGGCTCCGAGCTGCGACTGGATGCGCCGGGCGGCTACTTCGACGTCGGCATGGACCCGAGGCGCATCCGCCGCGTCGTGCGCAACCTCATCGGCAACGCCATCGAGCACGGCGACGGCAAGCCGGTGGTCGTGACCGTCGACAGCAACGAGAGCGCCGTCGCGCTGACCGTCCGGGACTACGGGATCGGGATGAGCCAGCAGGAGGTCAACCACGTGTTCGACCGGTTCTGGCGGGCGGACCCGTCGCGCAAGCGCACCATCGGCGGCACCGGGCTGGGCCTGGCGATCTCGCTGGAGGACGCGACGCTGCACTCCGGCTGGCTGCAGGTCTGGTCCGCTCCTGGTGCAGGCTCCTGCTTCCGGCTGACCCTGCCGCGCGTGCCTGGCAAGGAGATCGCGTCGTCTCCGCTCCCGCTTCCGCCGGTCGACGCCGGAGCCACCGGGGTGGCCGGTGCGCGGGCGGGAACGCAGGAGCTGACGGACAAAGGGGCGACAGCATGAGACTCCACAGCCCGTTGCGCCGCACCGTCGCCGGTGTGGTCGCCGCCGTCGTGCTCTGCGTGCTCGCCGCGTGCGCGAGCATCCCGAGTTCGGGGCCGGTGCGCCAGGGCGGTCCGGTTGCGCAGGTCAACGACCCGCTCGACCTCGACTTCAACCCGTCTCCGCCGGAGAAGGGCGCGACCCAGGAGCGGATCGTCCAGGGCTTCATCGACGCGGCGTCCAGCCCGAAGAACAACTTCGACATCGCCAGGAAGTACCTCACCAGATCGATGTCGGCCAAGTGGAACCCGGACGAGTCCGTGACGGTCGACGACGGCCGCAACCGGTCGTTCGACCACGACGGCAACCAGTGGAGCGTGCAGGTGAACCCGGTCGCCAACGTCGACAGCGTCGGCGCGTACCATCCGGTGTCGAGCACGGCGCCGGTCGGCCTCCGCTACGAGCTCGAAAAGCAGGACGGCGAGTGGCGCATCGCCGTCGCCCCGAACGGCGTGATCATCGACGACCCGACGTTCCGGTCCGTCTACTCCCAGCAGCCCGTCTACTTCTTCAGCCCCGACTACGCCTATCTGGTGCCGGATGCGCGCTGGTTCCCCGCCCGCGTCGCCACCGCGGCCACGCGGGTCGCGAGCGCCATCCTGGCCGGGCCGGCCAAGTGGCTGAACGGTGCCGTGACCAGCGCCTTCCCGCAGGGGACGCAGCTGGCGCTCCCGTCGGTGACGACCTCGGGAGGGGTCGCCAGGGTCGACCTCAGCTCGGAGGCCGGACAGGCGGACACGCTCGCCCTGCAGCGGATGCAGCTCGAACTCGAGCAGAGCCTTGGCAGCCTCGCGCAGAGCGTCGAGATCTCGATCGAGGGCAACCTGCAGCAGATCCCGCCGCTCAGCGACGCCAACGCGCCCACCCAGGACC
>NZ_NCSR01000038.1:0-20611 GCF_002105485.1 Leifsonia sp. NCR5 | reverse complement strand
CCGCCCGTCCGTCCTCCCCCACCCCCGAACAATCGAGTCCGAACTTATGCGCGCGACACGCCGGGTTCGGGCGTGAACAACTTCGGACTCGATTTCTGCGCCGCGGGTGTGTCTGGGATCCCGGACGGGGATGAGTGTACAGCCGGGACACGCGCCCGCGCGAGGGAGTGAGATCGGATCATGCTCCACACCACGCACACCGTCACCGTCGGCGCCCACCCGCTCAGCGTCGCCGACGTCGTCGCCGTCGCCCGCCACGGCGCGGACATCGTCCTCGAACCCGAGTCCCTCGACCAGGTCGAGGCCTCCCGCGCCATCGTCGAAGCACTCGCAGACGACGTCGAACCGCACTACGGCATCTCGACCGGCTTCGGGGCGCTCGCGACCACGTTCATCCCGAGCGACCGCCGTGCCCAGCTGCAGGCGAGCCTGGTCCGTTCGCACGCTGCCGGCTCCGGCCCCGAGGTCGAGCGCGAGGTCGTCCGCGCGCTCATGCTGCTGCGCCTGTCCACCCTGATGACCGGCCGCACCGGCGCCCAGCGCACCACCGTCGAGACGTACGCCGCCCTGCTCAACGCGGGCATCACCCCGGTCGTGCGGGAGTACGGCTCTCTCGGCTGCTCCGGCGACCTCGCACCGCTGGCCCACTGCGCCCTCGCGGCGATGGGCGAAGGCCAGGTGCGGGTCGACGGAGAGCTTCTGGACGCATCCACAGCCCTGGCTGCTGCGGGAATCATCCCGGTCGTCCTCGCCGAGAAGGAGGGCCTGGCGCTCATCAACGGCACCGACGGGATGCTCGGGATGCTCGCCCTCGCGATCCACGATCTCACCGCGCTGCTCCGCACGGCAGACATCGCCGCGGCGATGAGCGTGGAGGCCCTGCTCGGCACGGACGCCGTCTTCGCCGAGGACCTGCAGCGGTTGCGCCCGCAGCACGGCCAGTCCGTCGCCGCCGCGAACCTGCGCTCGCTGCTCGCCGGGTCTCCGATGGTCGCCAGCCACAAGGGTCCGGAGTGCACCAGGGTGCAGGATGCGTACTCGCTGCGCTGCGCCCCGCAGGTGCACGGTGGCGCGCGCGACACTCTCGCGCACGCCACCATCGTCGCCGAGCGCGAGCTCGCCTCCGCGATCGACAACCCGGTGCTCACCCTCGACGGCCGGGTCGAGTCCAACGGCAACTTCCACGGGGCGCCGGTCGCGTACGTGCTCGACTTCCTGGCGATCGTCGCCGCCGATGTTGCCAGCATGTCGGAGCGTCGCACGGACCGGTTCCTCGACCCCGCCCGCAACCAGGGCCTCACCCCGTTCCTCGCGCACGAGGTCGGCGTCGACTCCGGGCTGATGATCGCGCAGTACACCGCGGCGGGCATCGTCTCCGAGTTGAAGCGGCTGGCATCCCCGGCGTCCGTCGACTCCATCCCGTCGTCCGCGATGCAGGAGGACCACGTCTCGATGGGCTGGGCGGCGGCCCGCAAGCTGCGCCGCTCGGTCGACGGCCTCGGCAGGGTGCTCGCAATCGAGATCATGACGGCCGCGCGCGGCGCAGACCTGCGTCGGCCGCTCCTCCCCGGTGCGGCCACCGGGGCTGTCATCGCCCAGGTGCGCGACGTGGTCGCGGGACCGGGATCCGACCGCTACCTGTCGCCGGAGATCGAGGCGGTCGTCGGGCTCGTGCAGTCCGGCCGCGTGCTCGCAGCGGCGGAGAGCGTCACAGGGCCGCTCGGCTGAGCCCATCCATATCCACCACCGACTTCCACTCACCGACGAGGAGACAGCAATGCAGGGAGCACGAGAGGTCCGCGCCCCGCGCGGCACCACCATCAGCGCGAAGAGCTGGCAGACCGAGGCGCCGCTCCGGATGCTCATGAACAACCTCGACCCGGACGTCGCCGAGCGCCCGGACGACCTGGTCGTCTACGGGGGCACCGGCCGCGCGGCGCGCAGCTGGGAGGCGTTCGACGCGATCGTCCGCACCCTGCGCGACCTGGAACCGGATGAGACGCTGCTCGTGCAGTCCGGCAAGCCGGTCGGCGTCTTCCGCACCCACGAGTGGGCTCCGCGCGTGCTGATCGCCAACTCGAACCTCGTCGGCGATTGGGCCACCTGGCCGGAGTTCCGCCGCCTCGAGGCGCTGGGCCTCACGATGTACGGCCAGATGACGGCCGGATCGTGGATCTACATCGGCACGCAGGGCATCCTGCAGGGCACGTACGAGACGTTCGCCGCCGTCGCGGCGAAGAGGTTCGGCGGCACCCTGGCCGGCACGATCACCCTCACCGGCGGGGCGGGCGGCATGGGCGGAGCGCAGCCCCTCGCCGTGACCATGAACGAGGGCGTCGTGCTCATCGTGGACGTCGACGAGACCCGCCTGCAGCGTCGCATCGACCACGGCTACCTCGACGAGCTCGCCACCGACCTGGACGACGCCGTCGCCCGGGTGGTCGCGGCGAAGGAAGCGCGCATCCCGTTGTCGGTGGGCCTGGTGGGCAACGCGGCGACGGTCTTCCCGGAGTTGCTTGCGCGCGGCGTGCCGATCGACGTGGTGACCGACCAGACCAGCGCGCACGACCCGCTCAGCTACCTGCCGGAGGGCTACACGGTGGAGGAGTGGCACGACGCGGCGGCGGCCGACCCGGAGGGCTTCACCACCGCATCCCGCGCGTCGATGGCCAAGCACGTGGAGGCGATGGTCGGATTCCAGGATGCTGGCGCCGAGGTCTTCGACTACGGCAACTCGCTCCGCGCGGAGGCCCGCCTGGGTGGGTACGACCGCGCGTTCGACTTCCCCGGCTTCGTGCCCGCGTACATCCGGCCGCTGTTCGCGGAGGGCAAGGGCCCGTTCCGCTGGGCGGCGCTCTCCGGCAACCCGGCCGACATCGCGGCGACCGACCGCGCCATCCTGGAGCTGTTCCCCGACGACGAGCACCTGCATCGCTGGATCACGCAGGCGAGCGAGAAGGTGCACTTCGAGGGCCTGCCGGCGCGCATCTGCTGGCTCGGCTACAAGGAACGCCACCTGGCCGGCCTGAAGTTCAACGAGATGGTCGCGAGCGGCGAACTCTCCGCCCCCATCGCCATCGGCCGCGACCACCTCGACTCCGGCTCCGTCGCCTCGCCGTACCGCGAGACGGAGGCGATGGCGGACGGATCGGACGCAATCGCCGACTGGCCGCTGCTCAACGCCCTGCTGAACACCGCATCCGGCGCCACCTGGGTGTCCATCCACCACGGAGGCGGCGTCGGCATCGGCCGGTCCATCCACGCCGGACAGGTGATCGTTGCCGACGGCACACCGCTCGCCGCCGAGAAGATCGAGCGCGTGCTGGTCAACGACCCGGGCACGGGCGTGATGCGGCACGTGGATGCCGGGTACGAGCGGGCGGTGGAGGTCGCGGAAGAACGCGGCCTGCGCATCCCGATGCGGGAGGGGTGAGGATGGGTGCTGTAGGTGGGGCTGGCGCTGTGGGCACGGGTGGTGCGGGTTCATCCACCCTGCTCGTGACCGGAATCGGCGAGCTGGTCACCAACGATCCGGCCGGGCCGGGGATGCTCGGGCTCGTGCCGTCTGCATCCCTCCTCGTGGCCGATGGGCGGGTGGTGTGGGCGGGTGCATCCGGTGCAGTGCCCCCGGAATTCGCAGACCTGGCCGCCACCGCCGAGGTGCTGGATGTCGACGGGGCAGCGCTCATCCCGGGTTTCGTCGACAGCCACACGCACCTCGTCTTCGGCGGAGACAGGGCCGCCGAGTTCGAGGCGCGGATGTCCGGCCAGCCGTATACCGCTGGCGGCATACGCAGCACGGTGGCCGCCACGCGCGCCGCCACGGACGCCGAGCTGGCCTCCCGCCTCGACGACTTCGTGGCCGAGTTGCACGCTCAGGGCACCACCACGTTCGAGATCAAGAGCGGCTACGGTCTCACGGTCGACGACGAGGCCAGACTGCTGCGCCTCGCCGAACGCGTGACGCCGGAGACGACCTTCCTCGGCGCCCACGTCGTCCCGGCCGAGTACGCCGACGATCCCGAGGCTTACGTCGACCTCGTCGTCGGCCCGATGCTCGACGCGTGCGCGCCCCACGCCCGCTGGATCGACGTATTCTGCGAGACGGGCGCCTTCACGCCGGAGCAGTCCCGCCGCATCCTGTCGGCCGGCGCATCCCGCGGGCTGGGCGTGCGCGTCCACGCCAGCCAGCTCGCCCCCGGTCTCGGCGTCGCCCTCGCGGTCTCCCTCGACGCGGCGAGCGTCGACCACTGCACCCACCTCACGCCCGACGACATCGCCCGGCTGGCCGCCTCCCGCACGGTGGCGACGCTGCTGCCCGGCGTCGAGTTCTCCACCCGCCAGCCGTACCCGGATGCGCGCCGCCTCCTCGACGCGGGCGTCACCGTCGCACTGGCGAGCGACTGCAACCCCGGCTCGTCGTTCACGTCGTCGATGCCGTTCTGCATCGCCGTCGCGGTGCGCGACATGGGGATGACGCCCGCGGAGGCGCTGTGGGCGGCGACCGCAGGCGGCGCGGCTGCGCTGCGCCGCGACGACGTCGGACACCTCGCGCCGGGGGCCAGCGCCGACTTCGCGGTACTGCGCGCGCCCGGGTATGTGCACCTGGCGTACCGGCCGGGGGTGCCGCTGGTGGCGGCGACGTATCGGGCCGGGGTGCAGGTGGGGTGACGGGCACGCTGCTCGGGTAAACCTCAGCCGCGGGACGCCAGCCCCGCCGCGACCTCCAGCACCAGCAGCGCCGCGAGCCGGACGGTGCGTCCGTCCGGCGCGTCGGCCGTCGCATCCACCTCGGCGATGTCCACCGACCGCACGGCCCCGGATGCGCCCGCCAGCCTGGCGAACCGCCGCAGCTCCCACGCGGCCAGTCCTCCCGGCACCGACGCCGGGCAGCCGGGCGCGACCGACCGGTCGCACACATCCACGTCCAGGTCGACGTGCACCGGCCCGCCGGCCGCGCCGGCGATCTCGAGCGCCTCGGCCATCACGTCGTCGATCGGGCGCGCGTGCAGCGCATCCCGGGGCACGACCGTGATGCCGTACGCCTCCGCCCGCGCTGCGTACGCGGACGAGTTCGCGAAGTCGGCGATCCCGATCTGCACCACCCTCCGCCCGTCCAGCCCGGCCTCGACCAGCCGGCGCACAGGCGACCCGTTGGAGACGCCGTCGCGCAGGTCGTGGTGCGCGTCGAGCGTGATCAGCCCGGCGGTCGGCAGCGCGTCGCCCCAGGCGCCGAGGGCGGCGGGAACGGTGAGCGCGTTGTCCCCGCCCACCGCAACCGTCACCCGCGAACGGCCGACCGCGTCCGCCATCGCGGCGATGGCGCGCCCTTCGCCCTCCGGCCCGTCGGGTTCGTCGACATCCCCGGCGTCGGCGAACGCCAGCCGCTCCACCTCGGAGCCCGGCACGAACGCCGCGTAGTAGCGCAGCGCCTCCCGAACCGCTGCCGGTGTCTCCCTCGCTCCGGTTGCCGACAGCGACGTGTGCCAGGTCGGAATGCCGAGAAACGCCAGATCGACCGCCCCATCGCCGGGGATGCCGTCAAGCGACGGCCACGCCCCAGCGCGGGGCCACAGAGGATCGACGGACAGCTGACGCGTGCTCATACCGCGACGGTAGCAACCCGGTTGCCCCTCCGGGCGGTGGGGCGGCGTCCCGCGTCTGGTATCTCGGACGCGACCCTCTCCGCGAGATGCCAGTATCTGCGCCGCATCCCGGGCGTTTCGCGACAGTTACTGGCATCTCGCGCAGCGCGCGCGATGCGCGGGTGGCACGGGTGCGAGAACCGGCCCGGATGCGAGACCCCGGGCACGAGACCCCGGGCGCGAGAACGGGCCGGACTCCGAGGAGTCCGGCCCGTTCGTGGTCGCTAGCGCTGCTGGCCGCCTGCGGGCGCCGTCCAGACGGGCGGCGCTGCCGCCGGGCCGCCGGATCCAGGGCCACCGGACTCGCCCGGCCCTCCGGGCGCACCCGGCGCACCCGGCGCGCCGGGGCCCCCGTCGCCGCCGCCGGTACCGCTCCCGCCAGCTCCGTCACCCGAGCCGGCATCCGGCCCTCCGGCCGCTGCGGCCTTCCGGGCGCGCTTCGCCGCCCGGCGCTCGCGCGCGCCCTCGACGAGGTTGTAGAGGGTCGGCAGCACCACGAGGGTGAGCAGCGTGGACGAGACCAGGCCGCCGATCACCACGATGGCGAGCGGCTGCGAGATGAAGCCGCCGTGGCCGGTGAGGCCGATCGCCATCGGGGTGAGGGCCGCGATGGTCGCGAGCGCCGTCATCAGGATCGGGCGCAGACGGCGGGAGGCGCCGTGCGCCACCGCCTCCGGCACGGACATCCCGCGTCTCCTGTACTGGTTGACCAGGTCGATGAGGACGATCGCGTTCGTCACCACGATGCCGATCAGCATCAGCACACCGATCAGCGACGCGACGCCGAGCGGGATGCCCGAGATGATCTGCAGCGCGATGGCGCCTGTCGCCGCGAACGGCACGGAGACCAGGAGCAGCAGCGGCTGGCGCAGCGACCGGAACGTCGCCACCATCACGATGTAGACGATCAGGATGGCCGCGAGCAGCGCGATCCCGAGCTGCGAGAACGCGTCCGACTGGCTGGAGGAGACTCCGCCGATCTTGGCCGTGGCCCCGGACGGCAGGTTCGCGTCCTTGAGCGCCGTGGTCACCGCGGCGTTCGCGGTGCCGAGGTTGTCGGTGGCCGGGGTGGCCGTGACCGTCGAGGTGCGCAGGCCGCGCTCGGTGGTGACCGTGGACGGACCGTTGGTCTCCTCGACCGACGCCAGTGTGCTCAGCGCAACCGGACCGGTGACCGTCGGAATCTGCAGGTCGGCCAGCTGGGCGACCGTCGACGGCGGGTTGTCGCTCTGGATGTAGATGTTGAGCGTCGTGTTGTCGAGTGCGACGGAACCGGCCTGCGTCGGCTGCATGGCCTGCGACACGATGCCGCCGACGGCGACCTCGCTCAGACCGGCCGCTGCCGCCTTGGAACGGTCGACGTTCACCGCGACGTACGGAAGCGACGCGCTGAGGTTGTCCGTGACCTGCTTGACCGAGTCCTGCTTCTTGACCTCGGCGACGACCGCATCCGTCGCCTTCTGCAGGTCTTCGTTGCTGGTGGCCGTGATGTCGATCTCGATATCGCTCGATCCGCCGAACCCGCTCTGCGCGGAGACGACGATGTCGCCCTGGTCCTTCACCGCCGCGAGCTCGTCCTCGATGGTGCTCTTCAGCGCATCCTGGTCGGCATCCGGGTCGGTGGTCACCGAGAACGTGGTGTTGCCGCCGCCGCCGGTGAACGCGGCCTGCAGGGATGCCCCGCTCGACCCGATCGAGACCTGCACCGTCTTGACGCCCTTGGTGTCGATGAGCTTCTGCTCGACCACCTTGGATGCGTCGTCCTTCGCCTGCAGGGAGGTGCCCGGCGCGAGAGTCTGCGTGATGGTGAGCGTGTTCTGGCCCGTGGATCCGAGGAAGTTCGTCTTCATCAGCGGGGTGAGCGCCAGCGTTCCGACGAGCACGACCACCGCGATGAGCACGGTCGCGACCGAGTGCTTCAGCGTCCAGTGGATGATCGGAAGGTAACCGCGCTGCAATCGCGACGGGTGCTCCAGCTCGTCCTCGCCGGCGGCCATCGCCTCCTCGATCGACAGGTGCGATGCGTCGGACGCCTCGACGCCACCCTCGTGCTTGCGCGCCTTCGGCGGGCGGAGGAACCAGTATGCGAGCACCGGCACGATCGTCAGCGAGACGAGCAGCGACGACAGCAGCGCGATGGTGACCGTGAGCGCGAACGGCCGGAACAGCTCGCCGGTCACGTCGCCGACGAACGCCAGCGGCAGGAACACGGCGACGGTGGTGATGGTGGATGCGGTGATCGCCCCCGCCACCTCGCGCACGGCCTTGACGATGGTCGCCGCCCTGTCGACGCCGGCAACGAGCTGTCTCTTGATGTTCTCGATGACCACGATGGAGTCGTCGACCACACGGCCGATGGCGATGGTCAGCGCGCCGAGCGTGATGATGTTGAGCGTGTAGCCGGTCGCCCACATCACGATGAAGGTGATGAGCACGCTGGTCGGGATCGAGATCGCGGTGACCAGGGTGGAGCGGATCGACAGCAGGAAGATCAGGATGACGATCACGGCCATCAGGAGGCCGAGCAGGCCCTCCTCGGTGAGCGAGTTGATCGACTGGGTGATGAACGGCGCCTGGTCGAACTCGACGGTGATCTTCGCGCCGTCGCCGAGCTTCGTCTGCAGGTCGTCGATCAGGGCGCTGACGCCGTGCGAGACCTCGACGGTGTTCGCAGACGGCAGCTTGGTGACGGCGATGGTCAGCGCCGGCTTGCCGTCGACGCGCGAGATGGAGGTGGTGGGGTCGTCGGTCTTCTGCACCGTCGCGACGTCGCCGATGGTGGGCGGGGTGGCTGCTGCGGTGGCAGCGGCGGCCGCGGCTGCGTCAGCTGCGCCCGTCGAGCCGGTCGCCCCGGTCGCTCCTGCCCCGGCAGCGCCAGCAGCTGCGGCGGCACCGGCACCAGCACCCGCGCCAGCACCTGCGCCAGCACCAGACGCCCCAGCACCGGATGCACCCGCCGACCGGATGAGCGGAAGCCCGGCGATGTCGTCGATCGAGCTCAGCTTCGCCCCGGACTGCACGGAGAGCGTCTTGCCATTCTCGGTGATCGAGCCGCCCGGGATGAGGACGCCGTTCTGCTGCAGCGCATCCTTGATCGACTGGCTGGTCACGCCGGCGGCGGCGAGCTTGGCACTGTCCGGGGTGATGGTGATGCGCTGGCCGACCTCGCCGACGAGCTGGGCGTCGTTGACGCCGGAGACGTCTTTGATGTCGGGGATGACCAGCTTGGTGATCTTGTCGGCGAGCGCGCGCGAGTCCTGGTCGCTGGTGACGGCGAGCTGGATGACGGGGAAGTCGTCGATGCTGCCGGAGAACACCTGCGGGTCGACGTTGCTCGGCAGCGTGGACTTGATGCGGTTGATCGCCTGGTCGATCTTCTGCTCTGCGGTCGCGAGGTCGGTGCCGTAGGTGAACTTCGCCGTGATGATCGACTGGTTGGTGCTGCTCACCGCCGACGTGCTCTCGAGGTCCGGCACGCCCTGGATGGCCGTCTCGACCGGCGTGCTCACGTCGTTGTTGACCACCTCGGGCGATGCGCCGGGGTAGCTGGTGATGATCGCGAGCTGCGGGAACGAGATGGTCGGCGCGAGCTCCTGCTTGAGGTTCGTCAGCGCCAGGCCGCCGAACACCGCGGCCACGATCGTGACGAGCGCGATCAGCGCGCGGTTCTTCATACTCAGGACGGCGAGGAAATGCACAGTCTTTTCCCTTGACAGAAAGTGGATGCGAGACGCGCGGCACCACAGCCGCCCGCAAAGTATCTCATTGCAGCCTGTGCAAGTTCCTCATGCCCTGGTACGACTTCGGGGTGGAGACGTACTCCCCCGGGACGGTTCTCGCGCCCGCTGCTGACACTCACGACGGATCCCATCCTCGCGACGCGAGCGAGCGGAAGACCAACCCGACCAGCCGTTTCTCCGACCGCAGGTGCTCGGCCCCCACCCGAAGCACCAGCTCGCCCTGCTGCTGCAGAGCGGTGGTCCGCGTCAGGTCTCTGCGCCACTGGCGCGGCTCGATGCGGTGGTGGTCGCCCTCGTACTCGACGATCGTGCGGTATGGCGCGAACCGGAGCTCCGGCCTCGCCAGGAACCGCCCATCCGGAGTGTGCAGGTCGACGTTCACATCCGGCGCGGGCAGCCCGGCCTCCGCCAGGATCAGCCGCAGCAGCGACTCGGGCGGAGACTCCGCGCGGCCGTCGAGCAACTCGACTGCGGCTCTGGCCCGGGATGCGCCCCGAGCGCCCGCGGGAGGGACCGCCGCCCGCAGGTCGTCGTGGCAGGCGAGCGGCGCCCGGCCGCCGAGAACCGCATCGCCCAGCACCACCAGCTCCCGGATGCTCGCCGTCGCGGCCAGGTCGGCCCACGTCCGCGCCGCCGACGTCACCGGCAGCCCGCGCACCCTACACGTCTCGCCCGCGGAGAGCGGACGCGAGTGAGAGCGCACCCCGGTGAGGCGCGGCGGCCGCGCGGGTGGGGCGACGGTCAGGTGCAGGACGGGCTGTGCGTGCGTGGGTGGCGCATCCGGAGGTGGGAGGTGGTCGTGAAGCGCAGACGAGCTCGGCGCATCCGGAGGCGGCAGATGAGCCCGCGCACCCTGCTGCCGCCACACGCCAGGCAGCCACCGCGTATCCGGCAGCCCCAAAAGGATGGCGGCCGTGGTGTGCGAGAGGACACCGCCGGGCTCCCTCGCGCAGAGGGCGGCGCAGCGCGCGACGAAGTCGGCCGCCAGCCTGGCGGGCACCCGGGCGCCGCGGAACGGCGTGACCAGCTCGCTGCGCGACAGGCGGACGGGCTCGACGCCGAGCGCCCGCGCCTCGCGGAGGGAGAACGGGCGGTTGCGCAACCGGGGATGACTCATGCCCCCAACCATGCCCAATTCCGCCACCACGCGTCGGATTCTCTCCACAGGTCGTCCCGCCAGCCCGCGAGATGCCACTAACTGTCGCGCATCCCGGGCGTTTCGCAACAGTTACTGGCATCTCGCCGCCGGCCGCGGGCCGCCCCTAGACCACGTTGGGCAGCGGGGCCGCGTCGGCGAACGCCGACGGCTCCCGCAGCGCGTCCGGCCACGCGCGCGACAGCGCCGCGAACGCACGCACCGTCTCCTCCTCCGAGTACGTGATCGGGATGCGGAGGAAGCGCTCGAACGCCCCATCCAGCCCGAACCGCGGCCCGGCCGCGATCAGCAGCCCGTGGTTGCGCGCACCCAGCGTCAGCGCCGAGCTGACCGGCGCGCCGATCCCGATCCACGCCGCGAGACCGCCGTGCATCCTGGGCACCACCCAGTCCGGGAACGTCTGCGCCGCCAGCCGCGCCACCCGCTCCCTCCCCGCCGCGAGTTCCGAGCGCCGGGACTCCAGGATCTCCGCCATCTGCGGCAGCATCCGGGCCACCACCAGCTGTTCCAGCAGCGGCGTGCCCAGGTCGGTCGCCGGTTTCGCCGCGATCAGCTTCTGGATGTGCGGCCGTTCCGCCCGGATCCAGCCGATCCGCAGGCCGCCCCACAGGCTCTTGCTCGCCGACCCGATCAGCAGCACGGGCGCATCCCCCGCTCCCCGCGAGCCGTAGCGGGGCAGCGGGAGGTGTTCGCCGAGCCTGTCGATATCGAGGTCGGCCGTCGTCTCGTCGCCGACCACGATCGTGCCCTGCGCCGCCGTCGCCGCCAGCAGCCGCGCGCGGGTTTCCGGCGACATGGATGCGCCCGTCGGGTTCTGGAAGTCCGGGATCAGATAGGCGAGGGCCGGGTTGGCGCGCCGCAGCGTCTGCTCGACCGCGTCGATGTCCCAGCCGTCCTCCTCCGCACCCACCGGATGCGGGGCGTCTGCGGGCGGGATGGTGACCGTCACCGGCACCAGGCGTGCCCCGGCGAGCCGGAACGACTCCGTGGCGTGCGGGTAGGTGGGCATCTCGATCATCGTGCGGTCGCCACGGCCGACGAAGGTGCGTGCGATCAGGGCGATGGCCTGCTGCGCGCCGACCGTGACGAGCACCTGGTCGGGATCGGTGGGGAGGCCGCGCTCGCGGTAGCGGTCGGCGATGGCCTCCCGGAGGTGCGGGAGACCGACCGCGTCGTATCCGGAGTGCGGGAGGAAGTGCGGCAGCTCCTCCGCCGCCGCGCGCGCCGCTGCGGGGAGGGACGATGCCGCCGGCAGCGCCGCCTTGGTGAAGTCGAGCATCCCGTCGCCGCCGGGGGTCGGGGCGGTGACGAGCACCGGCCCGGGCAGCCGGGCGACGCTGCCGGAGCCGCGCACGCTGTCGAGGAATCCGGCGTCGCGCAGCCCCCGGTACGCGGCGGTCACGGTGGTGCGGCTGAGCTCCAGCCGGGCGGCGAGGTCGCGCTCGGCGGGCAGGCGGGTGTCGATCGGGATGCGTCCGTCGAGCACCAGCAACCGGATGCGGTCGGCGAGCGCCTGGTAGTGGGCGCCGCCTCCTCGCCACTCCCCGAGGAGCGTTTCGAGCGATCGGGCGGTGAGCTGAGCATCCGGCATAAGGCCACCTTAAGCGGATTGGACTCTTGATAAAAGGCCAATCACCAAATTGGATAGGAGCGTGACCCGCCGACTCCTCCTCACCAGACGCCTCGCGCAACTCCTCATCGGGCTGTTCCTCTACGGAATCGCCATCGCGATGATGGTCCGCGCCGGCATCGGGGTGTCGCCGTGGGACGTGCTCGCGCAAGGTCTGTCGATCAAGACCGGCCTGTTGTTCGGGCTGATCACCAACCTTGTCGGCATCGCCGTGCTGCTGTTCTGGATCCCGCTCCGCCAGCGCCCGGGACTCGGCACCGTGCTCAACGTGCTGCTCGTCGGCCCGAGCGCGCAGCTCGGGCTCACGCTCATCCCGCAGCAGACCGAACTGTGGGCGCAGCTGCTGCTGTTCGCCGGCGGCCTGCTGCTCCTGGCGGTCGCGACCGGCCTCTACATCGGCCCCAAACTCGGCCCCGGCCCGCGCGACGGCCTGATGACCGGGCTGCACGCCCGCACCGGCTGGCCGATCTGGGCCGTGCGCACCGGCATCGAGGTGACCGTGCTCATCATCGGGTGGCTGCTCGGCGGCAACGTCGGCATCGGAACGCTCGCGTTCGCGCTGCTGGTCGGGCCGCTCTGCAGCATCACCCTCCCCTTCTTCGCGATCCGGCTGCCGCAGGACGCTGCAACGACTGCGGCGCCGCTGGAAAGCGAGCTCGAGGGAACGGCCGAGCAATCGGCCGGCCTCGGGGAGCAGGATGCCGCCGCGTTCGACGTGCGCGACGGCATCCTGCTCGAAACCGACGCGGCCACCAGGATGCGCGACCACCGCGCGGCCGACAGCAACGTGATCGGCGGGGTGCAGCCCGACCGCGAGGCGCCCGCGCCGTCCGCATCCGCATCCCGTCGCCCGGCGCAGGCAGTCGCCGCGTACTGGCTGGATGATCGGCTGATGGCGCGAACACGCCGAGCCTGACCCCACTCCATCTCACCCCGGCCACCACCGCACCGCAAGCTCCGCATGGTCGTGGCCGCGTCCCCCGCGCCCCGCGCGTCGCCGAGGCGCTCACCGTGGGCGGGTCGCGTCCCAGCCGGCTCGCGTCCGCAGCCATCGAGTCCGAAGTTGTTCACGCCCCGACACGGCGTGTCGCGTGAATAACTTCGGACTCGATTGCGTCGCGACCGCTGGCGCAAGACCAGGGGCGAGGGACGGGGGCGACGACCTACAGCCCCGCCGCGTAGGCGCGCAGCGCGTCGCGCACGAACGTGGCGCCCGCGGCGCCGCCGTAGTTCGCGGCGAACCGCGGGTCGGCGACGTACATCTCGCCGAGGCCGGTGAGGTAGGCGGCCGTCGGGCGGCCGTTCTCGCTGCCGGGGGTGCCGGGGATCGAGCCGAGCCAGTCGGCGTGGCGCTGGGCCAGTGCCTGCGCCTCGTCGCCCTCCGGGTCGATGCCGCGGTCGGCGGCGGCGATCCAGTCGGCGGCGAGCTGCTTCTGCAGACGCTGCCATTCGGCGCGCTCGGCGGGCGTCTTGCTGCGCCACCACGCGTCGGACGCCGCGTACGCGTCCTTGCCCCAGCGCTCCTCCACCTCCTCTTTGTATTGGGTGTGGTCGAAACCGTCGAGCATGTCTTCCGCCATGATGTCTTCTCCTTCGCTGATCGCCTGGATGGTCGTCTCGACTGACGCGATCTGCCGCGCCAGCCGTTCCCGCTCGTCGCGCAGCCACGCGAGGTGGCCGTGCAGGGCGGGGATCGCATCCACCTGGTTCGTGAGCACGTCGGCGATGGCCGGGAGGCCGAGTCCGAGGTCGCGGAGCAGCAGGATGCGCTGCAACCGCACGAGGGAGTCCCTGTCGTAGTACCGGTAGCCGTTGCCGCCGATCCTGCTGGGCGGGAGGAGCCCGATGTCGTCGTAGTGACGCAGCGTCCTGCTGGTCGTTCCGGCGAGCCTGGCGATCTCCTGGATGGACCAGTCCATCGTCGTCTCCTCTCTCTCGTGGGGTGCGAAACCCACGGTAGAGGTTGACGTTACGTCAAGGTCAAGCGGCGATCAACGCTTGGCGCGGGCCGGGATCTTCTTCGTCTCCGACACCGGCGTCTGCGGCTGCTGCGGCTGCTCCGTCGCGCCCTGCGCCGGCGCAGGCGACTGCCCGGCGGAAGCGGGCGTCCCGTGTCCGCGGGGATGACCGTGCTGCTTCGACGCCGGCTCCAGCGGACGGCGCGCGACCGGGCGCACCGGCTCGCCACGACGATCCTGACCGGGAAGCGGGCGGGAGCGGCGGCCGTAGATCAGCGACGACGAGTCGAGCAGCCACGGCACGAGCGCGACGGTCACACCGTGGCAGAGCAGCAGCTGCTGCCGGATGCGCCGTGCCCGGTGGTTGTGCAGCAGCGACTCCCACCAGTGCCCGACGATGTACTGCGGCAGGTAGACGGTCACCACTTCGGAGCCGTGCTCCTCGCGGCGGTGCTTCAGGTACTTGATCAGCGGGTGGCCGAACTCGCGGTACGGCGACTCGATGATCGTCAGCGGCACGTGGATGTTCTGCTGGATCCACTGCTGCTGCAGCTTCTCCGTCGACTCCTCGTCGACCGCCACGTGCACGGCCTCGATCGAGTCGTGCCGGGCGGCGATGGCGTAGTCGAGCGCCTTGAGCGCCGGCTTCTGCATCTTGCCGACGAGCACGATCGCGTGGTCTCCGCGGCTGCCGAACGTGGTGACCGGGTCGACCTCGATCTCCTTCTCCACGTCCCGGTAGTAGCGGTTCACGCCGAGCATGAGCAGCCACAGGATGGGCATGAAGATGAAGACGAGGTATGCACCGTGGGTGAATTTGGTGATCGTCACGACGATGAGCACCACGGCGGTGAGGAACGCGCCGAACGCGTTGATGCAGAGCGAGCGGACGATGCTCGACCGTTCGTGCGGCTTCACGGTCCCGGACCGCAGCAGGGTGATCCAGTGCTTGACCATCCCGGACTGGCCGAGCGTGAACGAGACGAACACGCCGATGATGTAGAGCTGGATGAGCTGGGTCAGGTTGGCGCGGTAGACCAGCAGCAGCACGGTCGCTGCGAGAGCCAGCAGGATCATGCCGTTCGAGTAGACCAGGCGGTCGCCGCGGGTGTTCAGCGACTTGGGCGCGTACGAGTCGCGGGCGAGCACGGAGCCGAGCAGCGGGAAGCCGTTGAACGCGGTGTTCGCCGCGAGCAGCAGCACGACGGCGGTGGCGGCCTGCACGATGAAGAACAGGATGGTGTTGTTGCCGAACGTCGCGGCGGCGATCTGGGCGATCAGGCTGCGCTGCGGTTCGGTGGCGCACTGCGCCCAGCCCTGCAGGTCGCAGGGGTTCTCGGCATAATGCACGCCGCTGATCAGGGCGACCGTGGTGAGGCCGGCGAACAGGACGATGGCGATGCCGCCCATCAGTCCGAGCGTCTTGCGGGCGTTCTTGATCTTCGGGGTGCGGAACGCCGGCACGCCGTTGGCGACGGCCTCCACACCGGTGAGGGCCGAACATCCACTGGAGAAGGCGCGCAGCAGCAGGAGCACCGTCGCGGCCTGGGTGAGGCTGGTGGCGTGCACCTCGAAGTTCGCGGACTCGGCGACCGGCGCATCCCCGAACGCGGTGCGCACCAGCGCGGTCACGATCATCACGAAGATGCTGCCGATGAAGAGGTAGGTCGGGATGGCGAACGCCTTGCTCGACTCCCGCACGCCGCGGAGGTTCACCGCAGCGATGACGATGACGAAGAGCACGGCCAGCTCGACCCGCCAGTTGGACAGGAACGGCAGCGCCGAGATGATGTTGTCCACACCGGATGCGACGGACACGGCCACGGTGAGCACGTAGTCGACGAGCAGCGCGGAGGCGACCACCAGGCCGGCCTTCTCACCGAGGTTCTTGTGCGCGACCTCGTAGTCCCCGCCGCCGGACGGGTACGCCTTGACCAGCTGGCGGTAGCTCAGCACGACGGTGATGAGGAGCACGACGACCGCTGCGGCGACCCACGGGGCGAAGCTCAGGAACGCGAGTCCGCCGATGAGCAGGATCATCAGGAGTTCCTGCGGAGCGTACGCCACGCTCGACAGTGCGTCGGAGGCGAAGATGGGTAGGGCGAGGTGCTTCGGGAGTAGCTGTCCTTCGAGCTTTTCGCTCGGAAGCGGGTCGCCGATCAACCACCGCTTCGGGGATCTCCCCTCATTTGTCACGAGCCTCGACACTACTCGCTGCCAAACCGCTGTCAAGTCGGCGCGTCGCGGCACCCGATGCTTGCGGTTCTGCAAAGGATTGTGTCTGCGCTTTCAGCCGCCCGAAATGAAAGCAAAACCCCTGGAAACACGCCGGAAACACGGAAAGCGCGCCCGCACCTGAGTGTCGGACGCGCTTTCGCTGAGTGTGGCTGTGCGCGGAGAGGGGACGGCGTGTCGAGACGCGCGTCCGGCGTCCGCTCAGCGGCGGCCCAGGGCCTCCAGCACCGTGGCGCGCACGCGCGCGAGCTCGGACTTCAGCTGCGGCACGACCCCATCCGGGATGTCGCCGCGCGCCGCCTGCGACCGGAAGTCGGTGCGGAGTTGCTGGCGGAACTCGTTCAGCGCCGCCTCGGCATCCCGGGCCGCCGCGTTCGCCGCTTGCCGCGCATCCCGCCCGGCGTCTCGCGCCTCCTGCCGCACGTCGATGCGCGGGCCTCTGCTCGCATCCCGTGCTGCCGAGGCCAGGTCGGCGCGGAGCGAACGCATCGCCTCGTTGACGCCGGCGCGCACCTCGTCGGCGAGACGACGGACGGAGTCTGTGACCTCGTCCTCGATCGCGTCGAGTTCGTGCTCGCGCTCTGCCAGCTCTGCCCGGCCGGCGTCGGTGATCGCGTAGACGGTCTTCCTGCCCTCCGCCGCCTTGGTCACCAGGCCCTCCTCCTCGAGCTTCGCGAGCCGCGGGTAGATGGTGCCTGCGCTCGGGCTGTACGTGCCGCCGAAGCGGTCGCTGAGCGCCTGGATGAGCTCGTAGCCGTGCCGGGGCGACTCCGCCAGGAGGCTGAGCAGGTAGAGGCGCAGACTCCCGTGCGCGAACACGGGGGTCACGCCGACGCCCCGTTCTGGTCGGAGCCGGCTGCCGAGTCGGCGGGTGCGTCTGTGCCGGCGTCCGTGCCAGCGCCAGCGCCCGTGCCGGTCGGCGCGCTGCGCAGCACGTAGACGTTCCCGGACACCGAGTTGGCGTTGACGTCCATCCAGGTGCCGTCGAGCGAGCCGGAGGTGCCCTGGTACGTCTTGCCGGGCATCCCGTGGATGAAGGTGTTGTCGAGCTGCACCTTGCCGGAGATCGTGTTGACCCGGTAGCGCGCGCCGAGCGCCTCCGGGACGCGGATGGTCAGGTCGCCGGAGACCGTGTTGCTGGAGATCTCGTCGGGCGTGCCGACCACATCCACCATCACGTTGCCGGAGACGCTGTCGACCGTGAACTTCGGGATGCGACCGGATGCCGTCACGTCGCCGGACACCGTGTGCGCGAAGATGCGGCCGGAGTGGTCGCGGGCGGAGAGCTCTCCGCTGACGCTGTTGAGCTCGATGTCGCCCGTGACGCCGTCGACGACGATGTCGCCGGAGACGGTGCTGAGCTTCGCGTCGGTCTCGAGGCCCGCGACGAGCGCCGTGGCGGAGACGACGCCGAGCTTCAGCGCGACATCGCGCGGCACGAGCACGCTGACCTCGGCCCTGGCGTTGTCCCGCATCGACTTGAACACCTCGATGAAGTTGTCCCAGCGCAGCTGCGGGTGATCGATTTCGAGACGGTCGCCGTCGAGCGTGATCTTGAGGTCGCGGCCGGTGACCGAGTGGACCTCGACCCGCGCTCCCTGCTCGTCGTGCCCGATGATGTCGACCTGCCCTGCGATGAAGCCGGCCTTGAGGGATCGGACGAGCTCGACGTCGATGGTCTTGCTCTCGCCGGGCTGGATCAGCCACTTGTCTTGTGTCATTGCGTGCTCCTGAGTGCTTTCGTTCGCGGACCGCTGCCGCCGTCCGCCGGTCGGTGCCCGCTGAGCGGACCCTCGGTGATTCGCGATATATCGCGTTGTTGACAAGGTCACGATATATCGCGTCTGCGGGCGGCGCAAGTGGATGCGGCGAAAACGGAGCGGATTCAGGGTGCGGTCAGGGTTCCCCCTGAGCGCGGACCTCGCCCCGCTTCCTCCGCTCGAACGTCGACCCGCCGCAACGGGAGCGGGTTATCCGCCCAAACGGAAAAGCCGCCCCATCGGGGCCGGATTCTCCGTTCGAACGGAGAAAAGCCACATCCGGGCCGATTCAATCGCCCGAACGGAACCTTGCCCGGCGTGTCGCGCGAGACTTCCTCCGGTACGCTCGGCGGCCTGCGCCCATCCACGTTCTCCGTTCGTGCGGAACTTCGCCGCGACGCGCCGACGGGAGTTCCGTTGGGGCGGAGAAAGGAGGATCAGCGCACGCGAACTCCGCGCGAACGGACAAGCCTGGCGGGCGGCGATCAACGGCCACACCCGGCGGAAGCCGTCAGCGGCGGGGCCGCTGCAGCCACGGGTGCAGGATGCGCGTGACCAGCGGGAGCAGGAGGTACGTCATCGTCGGGGTGAGGCACAGCGTGGTGATCAGCACCGTGGCCGGAAGCCAGAGCTGGTGCCAGAACGGGACGAAGGTGGTCACCAGGAACGTGAACAGCAGCGACAGCGGGAAGAAGCCGAGCCAGATGGTCACGGCCTGTTTCCAGCGCGGCGGGGAGGTCGGGGCGAGGCGGTCCGTCGTATCCTGAGCGTCTGCGCCCTGCGTCTGGTGCTGCGGCTGGTCGAACCAGCCCTCGATGCCCGTGCGGCGCTCCACCCGCGAGAGCTCGACCAGTTCGCGGCCCTCGAACAGCCAGGCGGCGCGGTCCTCCGAGCCCTCCCAGGCGTCCAGTGCCGCATCGTCGGCGAAGCGGTAGAGCATGTGCCACTCGTCCGAGTCGTGGGCGGCGCGCACCCAGCCGGAGCCGAGGAAGCCCTCGTACGTGTTGGCGATGTTCACGCCGGATTGCACCCAGCGGGTCACGTCCGGCAGGCGGGTGCTGTCGACGCGGCGGGTGATGGAGACGGTGACGGGGAGGCGACGCGCTTGTGGCGCATCCAGCAGAGACTCTTGTGGAGGCATACCTCCAGTGTCGCCGACGGAGCGTTACACGCGCATTTCGGGATGCTGCACGGTGTCAGCGAGCGGCCGTGATCACGGTCGGGCCGCCGCGCACCACCAGGTGCGGAGCGACGAGCCTGTGCATCGGGTCGGCCGTCGACGATCCGGGATGCACGCGGCCGCCGTGCGTGCCGGTCAGCAGGTCGAGGACGCCCGCCGCCACCTCGTCGAGCGGCTGCTCGACGCTCGAGAAGCCGAGGGATGCGGCGACCGGCGTGTTGTCGTAGCCGACCACCGGGATGCGGCCCGCCGTGGCCATGAGTGCGCCGAGGGCGAGGGAGTCGCTCGTGCAGACCACCGCATCCACGGTGCCTGCTGCGCGCTCGAGGCGACGCATGGCGTCCGCGCCGAAGGTGACGCCGTCTTCGGCGGCGACTTCGAGGGAGGCGAGGTCGTCGTCGCCGAGGCCGCTCCCCGCGCGCATGGCGTCGAGCCAGCCGCGGCGGCGGTCGTCGCCGGTCCCCGAACCACTCGGCCAGCCGACGAAGCCGATGCGGCGCGCGCCGGTGCTGAGCAGGTATGCGGTGGCGTCGCGCAACCCGGACGAGCCGTCGACGTCGACCCAGAGGTGCTGCGGGTCGGCCATGTCGTCGATGCCCCACGGCCGGCCGAAGGTGACGAACGACTGGCCGTGCTCGATCAGCCACTCGGTGCGCGGGTCGCCGTGGAAGGTGGAGGTGAGCACGAACGCGTCCACGTCTGCACCGTCGCTGAGCCGGCGGAACTGCTCGATCTCCCCCTCCGGCCCGGAGGCGGTGAACAGCAGCACGCGCAGGTTCATCCGGTCGGCCTGCTCGGTGAGTGCGTGCAGGAACCTGTCCAGGATGCTGCCGGAGATGCCGTCCGTGGTGATCGGGTCGAGGCGGATGCCGATGGTGGAGCTCTTCTGGGTGCGCAGGCGCCGGGCGGAGGCGTGCGGCCGGTAGCCGAGTTCTGCGATGGCGGCCTGGACGCGTTCCCTGGTCTCGGGGCGGACGAGCTGCGGGGAGTTGAGGACGTTGGAGACGGTCTGGCGGGAGACGCCTGCGACGTCGGCGACGTCGCTGACCGTGGGTTGAGCACCCATGTCTCTCCTCTCCGTCGGCTGGATAAGACCCTAGCGTGGCGCCGCTTGACACGTCGGGAACGCGGTGGTTATCTTGGCAGCACCCCGATTTGATCGTTCAAAACACAATCTAGCAGTGCGAAATTTGATCGATCAAACCCGCTAGACAGACCAAGGAGGTCCGATGCCCGCGACGATCGCCCCGCATCCCTCCCGTCCCGTCTGCCCTGCCGATCCCGGCCGCCCCGGCAGCCAGCTCGGC
>NZ_NCSR01000037.1:0-22486 GCF_002105485.1 Leifsonia sp. NCR5 | reverse complement strand
TGGTGTGTGAGGCCTGAAGAATGCTTGCGTCCACTATGTGGTTCTCGATGTACGGTCGAGAACCGAACCAATCAGCTGATTGGTCCGTTCACTTTGATACATCAATAGTGTTTCGGCGGCCATAGCGAGAGGGAAACGCCCGGTCACATTCCGAACCCGGAAGCTAAGACTCTCTGCGCCGATGGTACTGCAGGGGGGACCCTGTGGGAGAGTAGGACACCGCCGGACTCCTTTTAGAAAGAGCCACCCCACACCGGGTGGCTCTTTCGCATTTAACACCACCACAACACCACACAGACCACACCACCAACGACATAGGCTGGGCGACAGGCCCGCCACCCAACAGGAGAAGTCGTGAGCGATACACCGGCAGACGACCAGCGAGACGCGCGCAGCGCCGACAATCGGGGCGGCGCATCCGGTGCACGCTCCGATGGTGACCGAGGCAACGGACCGCGCCGATCCGACAGCGGATCGGGTCGCCCGAACCAGGGTGGACGCGGCGGCAACTCGCGCGACGGCCAGCGCTCCGATGGCGGCTATCGTGGCGATCGCGCACCCCGAGAGGGCGGCCGCGACGGTCAGCGCTCGGGTGGGTACCGCAATGATCGTGCGCCGCGGGATGGTGAGCGTTCCGGCGGGTACCGCAATGATCGTGCGCCGCGCGACGGCGAGCGTTCCGGCGGCTATCCTGCCTCGCGGGACGGCGGTCCGCGCGACGGCTACCGCGGCAGGAGTGGCGACGCGAACGACGGTGGGCGCGGCGGTGACCGGGCCCCGCGTCAGGGTGCACCACGGGATGGATATCGCAGCGACCGCGCTCCCCGCGAGGGTGGATACCGAGCAGGCGGTGGCCGGGACGGCGAGCGTTCGGGTGGCTACCGCGGGAACGGCAGTGCTGCCGGTGCTCCGCGCAGCGGTGGGTCACGAGACGGATATCGAAATGACCGTGCTCCGCGTGATGGCGAGAAGCGGGACGGATACCGGAGTGACCGGGGCGCGCGTGATGGTGCTCCTCGCGACGGGTATCGCAACGATCGGCGCCCCAGCGATGGTGCTCCGCGTGACGGGTATCGCAGTGATCGCGGACCTCGCGAGGGTGCTCCGCGCGATGGCTACCGCAACGATCGGCGCCCCAGCGACGGTGCGCCGCGTGATGGGTATCGCAGTGATCGCGGACCTCGCGAGGGTGGTCCGCGCGATGGCTACCGCAACGACCGCGCGCCGCGTGAGGGCGCTCCTCGTGATGGTTACCGCAGTGAGCGGGCGCCGCGTGAGGGTGCTCCCCGTGATGGCTACCGCAATGACCGCGCACCCCGTGAGGGTGCTCCGCGCGATGGCTATCGCGGTGGGCGCGACGGGCAGCGCGGCGGGGCTCCGGCGGGTAGCCGTGGGGGCGCATCCCGTGGCTACGACCGCGATGGCGGCGGACGCGGAGCTGGACGCGACGGCGGCGGACACGGCGACAAGCTGTGGACCAGGGACGGACGGCCGGCTCGTGGCGACCGCGATGCGCGCGACTACGAGCGCGAGCTCACCGAAGAAGAGCGCATGGCGCGCGAACTGCGATCGGTTCGTCCGCGCCATGACGACCCGGAGATCCCGGAGAGCGTGCAGGCGCGCGACCTCGACAAGGGTGCCCGCGTCGAACTGAAGACCCTGAGCAAGGACAACGCCGACTGGGTCGCGCGTCACCTGGTGATGGCCGCGCAACTGATCGAAGAGGACCCGGAACTCGCACACCGGCACGCGCTTTCGGCCGCTCGGCGGGCGGGTCGTATCGCCGTCGTGCGGGAGACGCTCGCGATCACCGCGTACGCGACGGGCGACTTCGCCCTCGCGCTGCGGGAGCTGCGCACGTATCGCCGGATCTCCGGATCCAACGAGCAGCTGCCGCTGATGGTGGACAGCGAGCGTGGCGTAGGACGCCCCGATCGCGCGCTTGAGCTGGGTCGTTCTGTCGACCGTTCCACACTGCCGAACGACGTGCAGGTGTCCCTGGCGATTGCGATGTCCGGTGCCCGCCTCGACCTTGAGCAGCCGGATGCCGCACTGGCCGAGCTCGAGATTCCGCAGCTCGACCCCAACCGGGCGTACAGCTGGAGTCCCGACCTGTTCCACGCCTACGCGGACGTGCTCGGCGAAGTCGGACGCACCGAGGAATCCGAGGCCTGGCGGGAACGTGCGACCCGTGCCGAGGAGGCGATCGGCGAGGCGCTCTCGATGGACGAACACGAGACTGTCGACGTCGTCGAGGAAGAGTACGAGTTCGACATCGACGGTGAGGACAGTATCGCCATCGGTGACGCCGGAACGTTCGATGACGATGCGGATGTGGTCATCGAGATCGAGGACGACGTCGAGCTCGACGAGGCGGACGACGAGGACCTGGATGAGGACTCGGACGACGAGGACGAGGACGACGACGATTATGACTCCGATGACGATGACGACGATTCCGACGCTGAGGCCGATGACAACGGCGCCGACGAAGACGAAGACGACTCGACCGACGCCATGCCCGTGAGCGCCGGCGACGATGACCGCGACGACACGGAGGATGACGCGACCGATGGCCCTGTTTCGACGGAGCGCTAAGACCGTGACCCCGCTCGACGGAGTCGATCTGGTGCTGGCCGACCTCGACGGGGTCGTCTACAAGGGCGCCGACGCGATCCCGCACGCCGTGGAGAGCCTCAACCAGGCCGCCGAAACCGTGCGAGTCGGTTACATCACGAACAACGCATCCCGGACCGACGCATCCGTCGCGGGACACCTCACCGACCTCGGCCTGACGGTGGCGCCGAGCGATGTGGTGACCTCGCCGCAGGCCGCCGTGCGGTTGCTGGCCCAGCATGTCCCTGCCGGCGCGACCATCCTGGTCATCGGCGGGGACGGGCTGGTCGACGAGGTGCAGAAGGGCGGGTTCTCCGTGACCCGTTCCGCCGACGACGACCCGGCCGCCGTGATCCAGGGCTTCGCGCCGGAGATCGGCTGGACCCAGCTCGCTGAAGCCGCCTTCGCGCTGCAGGGTCGGACGGACGAGGAGCGGCCGTGGGTCGCGACAAACACCGACTGGACCATCCCGGTCGCGCGCGGGATCGCCCCGGGCAACGGGACGCTCGTGTCTGCTGTGCACACGGCCGCCGGCCGCCTTCCGATCGTGGCGGGCAAACCCGAGGTCGCCATCTTCGAGGAGGCAGTCACGCGGTTCGGTTCGTCGAAAGCACTGTTCATCGGCGATCGGCTGGATACCGACATCCTGGGCGCGAATCGCGCGGGGATCGACTCGGTGCTCGTGCTGACCGGGGTGGATCGGGCCAAGCAGCTGATCGCTGCGGATGCGAACTCGCGGCCGACATACATCCTCGCCGACCTGCGCGGGCTGAGCGAACCGTATCCGGTCACCGAGTTCAGCAAGGACGGGCGGACGGCCACGGTCGGCGACGCCTCGGTGGCGATCGAGGGCAACGACGTGCGCATCCTGAGCGAGGGCGGCGACGAGCTGAACCTGCTGCGGGCGGCGTGCGCGGTGATCTGGGGTTCTGGGCGGGCGATCTACGGACTCGAAGTCCCGGAGAAGCTGTACAGCTGAGCGGTCAGAGCGCTGCGGCGCGCTCGACCAGGCGGTAGCAGCGGCGAACGCGGTCGAGCCACCAGTCGCGGCGGTCGTCGTCGGCCGCGAGGGCGTCGAGTCGCGCGCCGGACACCGACGGACGGACGACGGGGATGCTGCCGTCGACCGGGAGGAGCGGCTCGTCCGTCACGTCCTCGACGAACATCGCGGCCGTGCCGAGACCGCAGTCGAAGTCGAGACGCGGAACGGCCGCGGCGAGGTGGGCGCCCATCGCAATGCCGACCGAGGTGTCGATCGCGCTCGAGACGACGATCGGCAGGCCGGCCTCCGCGACGATGCGCAGGGCGGAGTGGATGCCGCCGAGCGGCTGTGCTTTGACGATCAGGAGGTCCGCTGCGCCGGCGCGCGCGACCGCGAGCGGGTCGGACGCCTTGCGCACGCTCTCGTCGGCGGCGATCGGAACATCCATGTATTTCGTCCGGCGGCGGATCTCGGCGAGCTCGTCGACGGTCGCGCAGGGCTGCTCGACGTACTCGAGGTCGAACGGCGCGAGCGCGTGGATGGCGTGCTCGGCCTCGTCGACGTTCCACAGGGTGTTCGCGTCGATCCGGATGCGCCCCTCCGGCCCCAGAAGGTCGCGGACCGCGCGGACGCGAGCGACGTCGTCGGCGAGGGTCTGGCCGGGCTCGGCCACCTTGACCTTGGCCGTGCGCGCGCCGGGATAGCGGGTGAGGATCTCGGCCACGGAATCCGCGGCGACAGCCGGGATGGTCGCGTTGACCGGGATGCGGTCGCGGAGCAGGGGTGGGGCGGCGTGCCAGCCGAAATCGATCGCGGCGTGCAGCCAGTGCGCGGCCTCCGCGTCGTCGTACTCGACGAACGGGGAGAACTCGGTCCAGCCCTCCGGGCCCTCGAACAGCACCGCCTCACGAACCGTGATGCCGCGGAACTTCGCCGTCATCGGCAGCGCGACGACGCGTGCAGTTTTCAACAGGTCGGCGAGCTCGGGCAACATTCCACAAGTCTGGCACGACCGGTCCGCGGCGGGATGGTGAACCGTAGGCTGGGTTCATGGCAAAAGCAGTCTCAGAGATCTTCGACCAGAGCGCGTGGAACGAGGTCGCCGGCTTCGAGGAGCTGACCGACATCACCTATCACCACGATGTCGCCGGACGGGTGGCGCGCGTGGCGTTCAACCGGCCAGAAGTGCGCAATGCGTTCCGACCTCACACGGTCGACGAGCTCTACGCCGCGCTGGAGGATGCGCGCACGAACCCGCACATCGGCGTCGTGCTGCTCACCGGCAACGGGCCGAGTCCGAAAGACGGTGGGTGGGCGTTCTGCTCGGGAGGCGATCAGCGCATCCGGGGGCGAGACGGCTACAAGTATGCGGACGGGGAGACGGCGACGGGCATCGACGCTGCGCGCAGTGGGCGGCTGCACATCCTCGAGGTCCAGAGGCTCATCCGGTTCATGCCGAAGGTGGTGATCGCGGTCGTTCCCGGGTGGGCGGCCGGAGGCGGGCACTCGCTGCACGTGGTCTGCGATCTCACCATCGCGAGCGCCGAGCACGGACGGTTCAAGCAGACGGATGCGGATGTGGGTTCGTTCGACGCCGGATACGGCAGCGCGTACTTCGCCAGGCAGATCGGGCAGAAGAACGCGCGCGAGGTGTTCTTCCTCGCCAGGGAGTACTCGTCGCAGCGTGCGTACGAGATGGGCGCGGTCAACGCGGTCGTGCCGCACGCGGAACTCGAGACGACCGCTCTGGAGTGGGCGAACGAGGTCCTGACCAAGTCGCCGACGGCGATCCGGATGCTGAAATTCGCGTTCAACGCTGTGGACGACGGACTCGTGGGGCAGCAGGTGTTCGCCGGTGAGGCCACGCGGCTGGCGTACGGCACCGACGAGGCCGTCGAAGGACGCGACTCGTTCCTGGAGAAGCGGGAGCCGGACTGGTCGCCGTTCCCGTGGCAGTTCTGAGCGCGGCAGGGTGAGCGTGGTGTGCAGGCGGAGGACGCGGTGACCAGGGCGTTGAGGGTCGTGGACTCGGCGCGAGTGGATGACGTGTTCGAGGCGCTGCGGGATGCGCTCGGCGGCGGAGGGCCGGCGGTGGTGCCGCGGGAAGGCGGTGGTGGTCGTCGCGTCGGTGGGCGAGTCGACGTTGGACGGTTCGATGGTGGACGGCTCGACGATGGGCGGGTCGATCGGGTGTGGCCGGGGGAGAACGAGCGGGTGGGGCAGAACGTCGCCCTCGTGATCGAGACCTCCGGGTCGACGGGAGTGCCGAAGCGGGTGGCGCTGTCCGCGGACGCGCTGCTGGCCAGTGCGGCGGCCTCGGCGGGCGCGATGGGCGGGCAGGGACAGTGGATGCTCGCCCTGCCGGCGCACTACGTCGCGGGAGCGCAGGTGCTGGTGCGGTCGATTGCGGCCGAGACGGAGCCGGTGCTCTATGGCGATGGCCACTTCGACCCCGGGCGGTTCGCCGAGGTGGCGCGAGACCTCACCCACGACCTGCGGTTCGTCTCGCTCGTGCCGGTGCAGCTGGCGCGGCTGGTCGCGGCGACGGAGGCCGGCGACAGGGTGGTGGCGGACGCTCTGCGGCGATTCGACGGGATCCTCGTGGGCGGCCAGGCGCTGACCACGGAGCTGCGCGAGCGCGCGCTGGACGCGGGGGCGCGCATCCTGAGCACCTACGGGTCGAGTGAGACGGCGGGCGGGTGCGTGTACGACGGGCGTCCGATCGGCACGACCGCGGTGCGGTCGGTGGACGGGTTGCTCGAGATCGCGGGGCCGGTGCTTGCGGAAGGCTACCTTGGCGACCCGGATAGGACGGCGGCCGCGTTCCATGAGGCGGATGGGCAGAAGTGGTATCGCACGGGAGACCTCGGCGCGGTGGACGGCGGGCTGGTGAGGGTGTTCGGGCGTGCGGACAACGTGATCATCTCCGGTGGGGAGAAGGTGCTGCTCGACGCTGTCGAGGGGGCGGTTCGGGCTCTGGACGGGTTCGGCGGCGCGGTCGTCGTGGCGGCGGACGATGCCGAGTGGGGTCAGGTGCCGGTTGTGGTCGTCGAGAGTGGCGGGGCTGCAGCGGCCACCGAGCTCGCCGCAGTGCGCGCTCATGTGGCGGAACAGGTCGGGAGGGCGGCGGCGCCTGCGGAGGTCGTGGAGGTGGATGTGCTTCCGCACCTCAGCAGCGGCAAGCCGGACCGGGTGGCTGCGCGGCGGATCGCGGAGAGCGCGCGGGGCGAGCGGGCGAGGCGGGGGTGAGGCGCGGCACGGTGCGCGCGATGCGACGAGCGACGGGGGCGGACGAAACGGCATAGCGGTTGTTGTTACGATTCGCTCTGTGATGAGTCAGAACAAGCCACGGATGCAACGGATGACGCCCGCTCAGCGCGGCAACGGCGGCAAGAGCGGTCGGCCGGGGGCGGCGAAGGTCAAGGTCAAGCCCGCTACCGCATCCGACTGGATCGCCGGGGCGCGCCTGCGCACGCTTCCGCTGGCCATCGCGCCCGTCATCATCGGTGTCGGGGCCGCCAAGGTCGCTGACGGAGCGGGCATCTGGCATCCGGTTCGTGCGCTTCTCTGCCTCGCGGTCGCGGTGTTCCTGCAGATCGGTGTCAACTACGCGAACGACTACTCCGACGGCATCCGGGGCACGGACCAGTTCCGGGTGGGGCCGAGCCGGCTGACCGGTTCTGGACGGGCGGCGCCCAAGCGGGTGCTCACCGTCGCGCTCGTCTTCTTCGCGCTCGGGGCGGTCGCCGGGCTGGCGCTCGTGCTGCTGACCCAGCACTGGTGGGTCATCCTCGTGGGCGCGGCCGCCATCGTCGCGGCGTGGTTCTACACCGGAGGAAAGCGGCCGTACGGCTACTTCGGCCTCGGTGAAGTGTTCGTCTTCGTGTTCTTCGGGCTCGTCGCGACGGCGGGGACCACCTACATGCTGTCCGGCGTCGTCAACCAGGAAGCCTGGTTCGGCGCGGTCATCGCGGGGCTCATCGCGTGCGCCGTGCTGATGGTGAACAACATCCGGGACATCGGGCCGGACAAGCAGGCGGGCAAGCGAACGCTCGCCGTGCTGCTCGGCAACGTCGCAGCCCGGATCGTCTTCTGCGTGTTCCTGCTGGTGCCGTTCGGCATCCTCGCGGTGCTCGCGTTGCTGTACCCGTTCGCCTGGTTCGGGATGTTCGCCCTGCTGGCCGCGCTGCCCGCGTGCGCGATCACACTGTTCGCAAAGACTCCGCGGGAGCTGGTCACCGCGCTGCAGCTCACCAGCTTCACTGGGCTGCTGGTCGCGCTGGCGCTCGGGGCGGCGTACGCGTTCTAGCGCAGGCGCAGGGATTCCTGCAGACGCAGACGCAGACGCAGGCGCACGCATTGGCGCAGGCGCGGTCGCGCCTGGACGGGACTGATCAGGCGGACTTGTCCGGGTGGTCGACGGCGTCGACGACCGCGTCTTCCGCATCGTCGTCGACCGTGGTCGCCGGCTTGTCGCGGTGGCGGGCGGCGTAGAGGTCGCTCGAGACCGCGTTGCGCGGCTTGCTCAGGAAGATGTACGACAGGCAGAGCCCGATGAGGGCTGCCGCGATGACCGCGATCCACCATTCGATGCGCAGCACCAGCAGGATCGCGAGCGGGATCGCGAACAACAGCAGTCTGAGCACCGTATAGGTGACCCACGAGGGAATGCGTTTCACCCTCCCAGCTTAGAGACACTCTCTGAGAGTTACGATTGACACATGGTTCGCCTCTGGATAGTCCTCGGCGTCGCTGCCGCGGTTTTCTACATCTATTCCGTGGCAGACTGCGCCCTGTTCGACCGTTCGCGAGTGCGCGGCCTTCCCAAGCCCGTCTGGCTTCTCGTCATCATCCTGTTCCCGGTCATCGGCGGGGTGCTCTGGTTCCTCATCGGACGCGGTCGACGCAAGAGCGGCATCGGACGCCGCACCGTCGCACCGGACGACGACCCCGAATTCCTCAAGCGCCTCCGCGTCGACCACGACCAGGAGGAGCGCATCCGGCAGCTGGAGAAGGAACTCGCCGAACTCGATGACAACGGACCAGACAACGACCAAACCGGCCGCCGGGATGGGTGAACCCCTCACCAGACCCGCACCCACGGGAAACCCCGCCACCGACTACTCCATCGCACTCCTCACCGGGCTCGTCCGCGCCGGCGTCCGCGACCTGATCGTCAGCCCGGGCTCGCGCTCGCAGGCCCTCGCGCTCGTCGCCGCCGAACTCGAACGCTCCGGCTCCGCCCGGCTCCACGTGCGCATCGACGAGCGCGTGTCCGGATTCCTGGCGCTCGGCCTCGCACGTGAAGGCGGGGCACCCGCCGTCGTCATCACCACCAGCGGCACCGCAACGGCCAACCTGCACCCGGCCGTCCTCGAAGCGCACGAATCCGGCATCCCGATGATCGTGCTCACCGCCGACCGGCCGGACGAACTGCGCGGGATCCGCGCCAACCAGACCACCCAGCAGGACGGCCTCTACGACGTGGCCGTGCGCTCCACGCGCGACATCCCCGCGCCGGACGGCGCAGCCGGCGAACTCGATGCCGCCGCCGCGACCGCGCTCGCCGCCGTGCGCGAGGCGGTCGGTGCCGACAGCGGAGACCCCGGCCCGGTGCACCTCAACGTCGCGTTCCGCGAGCCACTGTCGGTGGCGGTCCCCGAGCTGGGGCGGATCGAGACCGGCGAGCATCCCGCAACCGCAGGGCCGGATGCGCTCGGCCGCGAGACCATCGAGCTCGCCGATGGGCCGCGCACCGTCGTGATCGCGGGAGCGGACGCCGGACCAGACGCCGAGGAGTTCGCCCGCGCATCCGGGGCACCACTGCTCGCGGAGGTGTCGAGCGGGTCGCGGTTCGGGCCGAACCTCGTCGTCGCATACCGCGAGCTGCTGCACGAGGACACGTTCGGCGGGCGCGTCGAGCGCGCTGTCGTGTTCGGGCACCCGACGCTCAGCCGCGAGATTCCCGCCCTGCTCACGCGCGCCGACGTCGAGGTGATCGTCGTGGCACCGCGCGGGAAGCAGGCGTACAACCCCGGCCATCGGGCGCGGATCGTCGGGCGCGTGCTGCCGGCAGCATCCATCGATCTGCGTGCGCCGGAGGTGCGCGCCTGGGTGGGCAGCTGGGTGTTCGGCAGCAGGCGGCTCATCGAGGCGGCGGAGCAGGCGGCCGACCCGGCCGCGACGGCGCCCGACGTCGACAAGGCGCGCTCATACGACCGCGCCGACGCGCTCGCCTTCGCGAAAGCGGAACTCGCTGCAGTGCGCGCACCCATCACGCGGCCGCTGCTGGCCGAGGCGCTGTGGCGCTACACCTGGCCGCACGACCGGCTGCTGTTCGGCGCATCCCGGTTGGTGCGGGATGCGGACCGCATCGTGCCGGGGAAGAAGCTGCGCGTGCACGCCAACCGCGGACTCGCCGGGATCGACGGCACCGTCGCCACGGCTATCGGCATCGCCCTGGAAAGCCAGGCGGCCGCAGAAGCGGCAGGAGCGCCCACGGGGGTGACCCGCGTGCTGCTCGGTGACATCACCCTGCTGCACGACGTGGGGTCCCTGCTGTTCGGCGAAGGCGAGCGGCGACCGCACCTGCAGGTGATCGTCGGCAACGACGGCGGCGGGACCATCTTCGACGGACTCGAGGTGGCGTCGAGCGCCCCCGCGAACGCGTTCGACCGCGTGCTGTACACGCCGCAGAAGATCGACCTGGCGCTGCTGGCGCAGGCGTACGGGTGGGCGTACAGCGTCGTGCGGACGAAGGGCGAGCTCGACCAGGCGCTGTCCGCACCGCCCGCCGGCGTGAGCATCGTCGAGGTGCCGCTGGAGCGGTGAGCCGGGTAGGGCCCTGGTCGGGCCGGTCGCTCGGGGAGCGGCCGCGCGCCGTCGCGACGGATCGCACAACCCACCGCCGCGCCACGTGCCCGGGTTTTGGAGGCCGTCGACAACGAAAGCGAGCGGGCGTTGGCGCTTGGCTAGCATCGTCGGGTGCACATGATCTTTCGGACGATGCTTCATGCTCTGATCTCGCGGTTCGGCGCCCGGCTGGGGCACTGGGATGTTGCCCGCACCCGGTTCCGTGTGCTGCCGACCGACCTCGACATTCTGAAGCACATGAACAACGGTGTGTATCTGTCGATCGCGGACATCGGGCGGTTCGACCTGCTGACGCGGAGCGGGGTGTGGGCGATCTTCAAAGAGCGCGGCTGGTATCCGGTGGTCGCCTCGGAGACCATCTCGTTCCGGAAGTCGCTGGAACTGTGGCAGCCGTTCGTGGTGGAGTCGCGCATCCTGGGCTTCGACGCGCGGGCCGTGTATGTGGAGCAGCGGTTCACCGTGAACGGCGAGATCTACACGCAGGCGTTCATCCGGGGGCGGTTCCTGAAGCGCAGCGGCGGGATCGTGACCAACGACGAGCTGCTGGATGCGGTGGGCGTCGCGCCCTCCGACGTGTCTGTGCCGGAGTGGCTGGTGCAGTGGGGCGCGGATGCGGCGCTCCCGTCGACCAAGGCCGAAGCGCCGAGCGTCTGGGCCGAGTGAGCCGGGCGGGCCAGGCGGAAGCCGGGCGGCCCGGGTGGCCCATGCGGGGCCAGGCGGCCCGTTCGCGCTAGGGGCGCTGAACGAGTCCGAACCTGTTCACGCGGCGGCACGGCGTGTCGCGTGAACAGGTTCGGACTCGATTATCAGGAGGTCGGGGCGGAGGCCGGAGCCGGGGTGGGGCCGAAGGCGAAGACGCCGCGAGGGTCCCAGGTGGCGCGTGCGGCGGCGAGGCGGTCGAAGATCGCCGGGGGCCAGGTGTGCTCGAACGCCACCTCGTCGCTGAGTCCGGCGGACCAGTTCACGTTGGTGATCGTGGAGACGTGACCGGCGAGGGCGGCCGTCACGGCTGCGGCGCGGGCGGGCGCGAGCCCGGCGAAGGTGGCCGGGTTCGCCGCGAGGGTCGACACCGTGTACCTGCTGTCTCGGCCGCCGACGGCTGAGCCGCCCGGCACATCCCGAGCTGTCGCTCCGCCGAGCTGGCGGATCTCGAGCGCGAGGAACGGCGAGTCCGTTCCTGGGCCGGCCGCCGCCATCAGGGCGTCTGCCGCATCCCGGTCGAACGTGTCGAGCATCAGGCCGCGGATCCAGCTCGGCGCACCCTGCTCCGGATCGTTGTGGATCGTGGCGACCGCGGTGGTGGGCATCTCGGCGACGACGTCGAGGTAGACCGGGGCGGCGGCACGCATCGGGGCGAACAGCTTCTCGCCCTCCGCGGCGTCGCCGGGGTACGCGAAGCGCACGCTGAGCACGGAGCGGCCGCGGAGTGGGGGCGGAGGGCCCTCCATATCCGGGATCTGCAGGAAGACCACCGAGGTGGTCGCCTCCTCGGACAGCGCGGACGACCAGTCCACCCAGGCCTGGAACGCCGGGACGATGGCGTCGCCCTCGAAGAAGACGCTGCCGCCGTACAGGGTGCGCAGCGGAACCAGTTCGAGCGTCATCTCGGTGACGACGCCGAGGCCGCCCTTGCCGCCGCGGAGGGCCCAGAACAGTTCCGGGTTGGTCTCCGCGTCGGCGACGACCGTCTCTCCGTCGGCCGTGACCACGCGGAAGCCGCGCACCCAGTCCGACGTGAAGCCGTGGCTCCTGGCGAGCGGGCCGACGCCGCCGCCGAGCGTGTATCCGACGGCGCCGACGCTGGTGGACGAACCGGTGACCGGCGCGAGACCGTGCTCCGCCGTCGCCAGGATCACCGGCGCCCAGCGCACGCCGGCGCCGAGGACCGCGAGCCGCGCATCCGGATCGATGGCGATGGTGTCGAGCGCACGCGTGGAGATGATCATGCCGCCGACGATCGGTGTCTCCGAGCCGTGGCCGGTTGCCTGCAGCCGCACCGGGATGCCGGCGTCGCGCGCGAAGCGGACGGCCTCGGCGACGTCGTTCTCATCGGTGACGGCGACCACGATATCCGGATCGTGGACGACCACCGGGTTGAAGCACGCGACCTCGGCCGCGAGCCCCTCTTCTCCCCGGAGGTAGACAGTTCCTGCGATGGCGCCGCGGAGTGCCGCGACGGCATCGTCGTTGCTTTCGATTCCCATGACGTGAATGTATGGGAGACCGCCGACAGAAGGAATCACAGCCGATATCGTCAGCGGGCTGACGTAGCATTCCCTGCATGAGCACCGCCCTTCCGACAGCGCCGGCCGCCGCAGGTGGCGCTGTCGAGACGGTGTACCGTCCAGCGTCGCCGGTGGATGTGCGGAGCACGCTCTCCGTGCTCGGCCGCGGCCCGCACGACCCGACGACCAGGTGGGATGCTGGAGGCGTGTGGCGCACGTTCCGCACGCCGGTGGGGGCGGCGACCGTGCGCATCCGGTATCCGGGGACGGATGGGAGCGTCCGCGCGACGGCCTGGGGACCGGGGGCGGACTGGGCGATCACTGCCGTGCCCGCGCTGCTCGGCCGCGACGACGACTGGGGCGGCCTGGACGTGAGCGGCACGCCGCTGCTGCACGACAGCCGGCGACGCAACTCCGGGATGCGGCTGTCCAGCACGAAACGTCTGATCGAAGCGCTGCTGCCCGCCATCATCGAACAGCGCGTGACCAGCCTGGAGGCGTACCGCTCGTGGGCGAGGCTGCTCCGGTGGTTCGGCGAGGTTGCGCCGGGGCCGGCGCCGGACGGGATGCGCGTCGTTCCGACCGTGATCCAGTGGCGGGGCATCCCGTCGTGGGACTGGCACCGCGCGGGAGTCGACCCCGGAAGGGCTCGCACGGCGCAGGCGGCGCTCGCCGTCGCCGCGTCCCTCGAACGCGCTGTCGAGCGGGCCGAGACGCGGGATGCGGCCGCCCGCGCTCTGCAGACCATCCCGGGCATCGGCCCGTGGACGGCGGCGGAGACACTGCAGCGGGCGACGGGCGATCCGGACATCGTCAGCGTCGGCGACTACCACCTCGCGCACTACGTCGGCGAGGCGCTCACCGGGCAGCGCGTCGACGACGAGGGGATGCTCGAACTGCTCGCCCCGTGGGCGGGACACCGTCAGAGGGTCATCCGGCTCATCCTGGCCAGCGGGCACCGATTCGAGCGGCGCGGCCCGCGCATCACGCTGCAGGACCACCGCTGGCATTGACCGCAGGACTGCGTTAGCCGTCCGTGCCGTTCGCCCTGTCCACCGCGTGCAGGGTCGCCTGCTCGGCCTTGATGTCGTGGTCGAGCTCCCTGCACAGGTTCTCGTAGTGCTCCAGCATCGCCGGGTCGTAGTCGTTCCAGTCCGGCATCGGCTTGCCGGTGCGGGCCGCGAGCAGGCGGTCCAGGTAGTAGTCCCAGCTCACGCCGATGTCCGCCTCCTCCCTCAACGACCGGAGGCGCTGGCCGAGGGTCACGGTCGTGTGACCGCTGGCCTCGGTGAGGTGCACGTACACCCGCCGCGACGTGTTCGACGGCCCGATGTCGGCGGCGAAACGGTGCGGGGCGTCGCATTCCAGGATGGTGACGTTCTCCCAGTCGGCGTCGTCACCCGCCGCGTTCATCCGGAACCGGGCTGCGCCGGTGGACGGTGTTCCGGTGAGTTGCCCGATCCACTCGCTGAGGCGCGGAGATCGGGAGAAATACGACCAGACATCCTCGATCGGCGCCTTGAAGATCCTGTCCAGGACCACGTAGACCCCGTCGTCTTTGCGAACGAGTCGACCCGTTGGTTGCGGCATCATGGTGCACCTCCCGCTGAATCCTCACACTAGTCACGTTGTGCCGTTTCCGGCAGTGCGTGCGGTGTGAGTCCTCACACGTCGAGGCGCGCTGGCGCGGCGGGTGTCAGCCTTCGAGCACCGCCATCGCAGCGTTGTGCCCGCCGAGACCGCTGACCGCTCCGCCTCGCCGCGCACCCGAGCCGCACATCAGGATGCGCGGATGCCTGGTCGCAACGCCCCACCGGCGAGCGGGAGTGTCGAGCGGGTCGTCGTCCTCGGCGAACGGCCAGGACAGCGGGCCGTGGAAGATGTTGCCGCCCGGCATGTTGAGGGCGTGCTCGATGTCGCGCGTGGTCTTCGTCTCGATGCACGGGTTGCCGTCGGCATCGGTGAGCAGCAAGCTCTCGATGGGCTCGGCCAGGACGGAGTTGAGCGAGGCGATCACCGCATCCTGAAGCCGCTGCCTGGTGGCGTCGTTGTTGTCGTCGGTGAGCCAGCGGTCCGGCGTGTGCAGGCCGAAGACCGTGATCGTCTGGGCTCCGGATGCGGCCAGCTCCGGAGCCAGGATGCTCGGATCGGTGAGCGAATGGCAGTAGATCTCGCACGGGATGAGGTCGGGCATGACGCCGCGGACCGCCCCGGCGAACGCCTCCTCCAGCTGCGTGTACGTCTCGTTGATGTGGAAGGTGCCGCCGAACGCCGCTGCGGGATCGACGGCCTCGTCGCGCAGCCGGGGGAGACGGGAGAGGAGGAGATTGACCTTCACCTGGGCGCCCTCCGCCCGGGGGCGGGGTGGGGTGGTGTCGGCTTCGCCTTCGCCTTCGCTCAGGAGCGCGTCCAGCACATCCGGGGCGACGTTGGCGAGCACGTGCCGCCCCACCACGCGGCGCTCGTGGCCGTGGCGGTCGTAGCGGACGGCGCCGTCCGGGCTGATCGAGGTGACCTCGGCGTCGGTCACGATGCGGGCGCCCGCCTCGCGTGCCGCCCTGGCCAGTTCTCCGGTTACCGTGCCCATGCCGCCGACCGGCACATCCCATTGCCCGGTGCCCTGGCCGATGACGTGATAAAGGAAGCAGCGGTTCTGCGCGAGCGACGGGTCGCTCACGCTCGCGAAAGTGCCGATCAGCGCATCCGTCGCCACGACACCGCGGACGAGGTCGTTGGAGATCCTCGACTCGATGAGTTCGCCGATGGGGCGCTCGAAGACGCTCTGCCACAGTTCGTCGTCGCCGACCAGAGCCTTCGCCTCGCTCCGGGTGAGGAGCGGTTCGGTGACCGTCGGCCAGAGGGACTGCGCGAGGGCGCCGGTGGTCTCGTAGAACTCGGAGAAGGCGGCGGCGTCGTCGGCCGCACCGATGTGGGCGAACGAGGCGGCGGTCGCGTCGGCGTCCGTGTTGTCGATGAGGAGCGCCGCCCCGGACTCGTCGCCGGGGACGGGCGTATACGAGGAGTACCGCCGGCGCGCCAACCGGATGCGCAGTCCCAGGTCCTGGATGATGCGCTGCGGCAGCAGGCTGACCAGGTACGAGTACCGCGACAACCAGGCGTCGACGCCGGAGAACGCCTGGGCACTGACCGCCGCGCCGCCCACCGCTTCGAGGCGTTCCAGAAGGATGACGCTCTTGCCTGCTCGTGCGAGATAGGCGGCGGCGGTGAGCCCGTTGTGGCCACCGCCGACGATCACGACATCGTGCGTCGGTGCCTGCTCTGGCGCAGTGGTGGGGGAGGAAGTGGCGGTCATGCGTCTGAGCCTATTCGGACGGCCGATCCGGCTTCAACGCGGGGTGTCATCGGGTCAGGACGGCACCGCGCGGGCGAGGGCGTCGCGGCACGCGACCACGCCTGGCCGCTCGGCCGACGAGCGCCTGGCCGAGGTGAAGACGGTGCGGCGCGGAGAGCCGGGAAGGTCGATCAGGCGGACGCTCGGGGCGTCGCCCGCCCACACCAGATCCGGGAGGATGCCGACCGCGTTCCCGGAACGGATCAGGCGGATGTGCGCGATGAGGTCGGCCGTCTCGTAGCGGACATCCGGCTCGAAACCGGCGGCGCGGCACAGCTGCACCGCCCACGTGCGCGCGGCCGTGCCCTGCGGCTCCATCACCCAGGGGAGGGAGGCGGCGCCCGCCAGGCTCGCGGTGGCGACCCGCGCATCCGGGTCGTCGCTGCTCGCCAGGTGGATGGCGTCCGTCGCGAGCTCGACGCGGTCGAGGTCGGCGCGGAGCCCGCGGGTGCTGCCCGGATACTGCTCGGCGATGACGAGGTCGAAGTCGCGGGCGGAGACCTCGAAGAGGCCCTGCTCCGGCTCGCGCTCGGTGACCTCGACGCGGAGTTCCGGGTACTCGGAGGCAAGTGTGGAGAGGGCGTGCGGCAGGATGGCGTGCGCCGCGGACTGGAAGACGGCGACGCGCACGACCCCGGCCACGGTGGTGAGGGATGCGGTCAACTCGGCCTCCGCGCGGTCGAGCAGGTCGAGGATCTCCGCGGTGTGCCGCACCAGGATCTCCGCCTGGGCGGTGAGCTGGACGCGGCGGCCGGCCTTGGCGAGGAGGGTGACGCCGGACTCCTTCTCCAGGGCGGAGAGCTGCTGGGAAACCGAGGACGGAGAGTAGGAGAGCGCCTCGGCGACGCCGGTGACGGTGCCGCGCACCTTGAGCTCCTGCAGCAGGCGGAGTTTGCGCACGTCGAGCATCCGGTGCCTTCATTCGGTTCAGTCGAACGATATCGTTCGAAAACATTCGCTTTTCCTGATGATACTTGGGCCGCACACTGTTTCCACAGGGGTCACTTCTGCACAGATTTCACGGGCCTCAGCGATCACCCGAGCAGCGAGGAATACAGTCGTGGACATGGTCAATCACACGGATGGCAACGAGACGCGCCCGTCGCAGATCGCGGGAGACGCGGTCGAGCTCGTGCGCACCTGGCTCGCCCAGAGCACCGCGACGGTCGACGGCGCCACGCCGAAGCAAGACCCGGCGGCCGAGCGCCTCGCCGGTGTGCTGAAAGACCCGCACGGGCTCGATTTCGCCGTGGGATTCGTGGACGGGGTCGCCCGTCCGCAAGACCTGTTCGTCGCCGGTTACAACCTGCAGAAGGTCGCCAAGAACATCCCGTCGTTCCTGCCCTGGTACATGCGGTTCGCCATCTGGCTCGGCGGCGTGTTCGGCCCAGTGCTGCCGTGGATCGTCATCCCGATCGCACGCCGGGTGCTGCGCGGGATGGTCGGTCACCTCGTCGTGGACGCGACGCCGGAGAAGCTCGGCCCCGCGATCGCGCATCTGCGCAACCCCGACGACCCGAACGGTCACGGCGCCCGGCTCAACCTCAACCTGCTCGGCGAGGCCGTGCTCGGCGAGAAGGAGGCCGCGCGGCGACTGGAGGGCACGCGTGCGCTGCTCGCCCGCGACGATGTCGACTACGTCTCGATCAAGGTGTCGTCGATCGCGTCCCAGCTGTCGATGTGGTCGTTCGACGAGACGGTCGAGCGCGTCGTCGAGCGGCTCACGCCGCTGTACCAGCTGGCCGCGTCGTCGCCCACGCCGAAGTTCATCAACCTCGACATGGAGGAGTACCGCGACCTCAACCTGACGATGGCGGTCTTCACGGGCATCCTGAGCAAGCCGGAGTTCGTGAAGCTCGAAGCGGGCATCGTGCTGCAGGCCTACCTGCCGGATGCTCTGGATGCGCTGCAGACGCTCACCGAGTGGTCGAGCCAGCGCCGCGTGGTCGGTGGAGCGCCCATCAAGGTCCGCGTGGTCAAGGGTGCCAACCTGGCCATGGAGCGCGTGGATGCCGCCATCCACGACTGGCCGCTCGCCACCTACGGCAGCAAGCAGGCAACGGACACCAACTACAAGCGGGTGCTCGACTGGGCGCTCACCCCGGAGCACACGGATGCGGTGAAGATCGGGGTCGCCGGTCACAACCTCTTCGATGTGGCGTACGCGTGGCTGCTCGCCTCGCGCCGCGGGGTCACCGACGGCATCGACTTCGAGATGCTGCTCGGCATGGCCACCGCCCAGGCCGAGGCGGTCAAGAAGACCGTCGGCAGCCTGCTCCTCTACACGCCGGTCGTGAACCCGAGCGAGTTCGACGTGGCCATCTCCTACCTGATCCGGCGGCTCGAAGAGAACGCGAGCCAGGAGAACTTCATGTCCGCGGTGTTCGAACTGGACTCCGATGCGGGACTGTTCGAGCGGGAGAAACAGCGCTTCCTCGCGTCGATCGCCGAGCTCGAAGCCGACCAGCAGCCGTGGGGAGTGGCCCCGCTGCCGAACCGCCAGCAGGACCGCTCGCGCGAGTGGGAGCAGGCGAGCGCGGACGAGTTCACGCGCCCGGCGGCGCCGGAGCCGGTCGCCGGCAGCGACGAGGGGCTGACGAGCGTGGTGCTCGGGCTGCGTCGCGGGTCGAGCGGGGACGGGATCGTCGCCGGCGAGCCTGTGACCGTCGAGGTGACCCGCGGGTTCCACGATGCGCCGGACACCGACCCGTCGCTGGCCGCGAACCGGTCGTGGGGCCGGAAGATCCTGGCCAGGTCGGCCGGCTCGTCGCTCGGCGTCGACACCATCGCGGCGGCAGCGGTCACCGACGCCGCCCAGCTGGAGACGCTCATCCAGACCGTCCGGATCAACGGAGAGGCCTGGGGCGCGCGCAGTGGCTTCGACCGCGCCGCGGTGCTCGACCGAGCGGGGATCGCCCTCGCGGCCAACCGCGACAGGCTCATCGAGGTCATGGCTGCCGAGACGGGCAAGACCATCGCCGAGGCCGATCCGGAGGTGAGCGAGGCCATCGACTTCGCCCACTACTACGCCAGCAGGGCGCGAGAGCTGGATGCTGTCCAGGGTGCACGCTTCGTGCCGTCGAAGCTCACGGTGGTCACCCCGCCGTGGAACTTCCCCGTCGCCATCCCCGCCGGTTCCGTCCTGTCCGCGCTCGCCGCGGGCAGCGGCGTCATCATCAAGCCGGCTCCCCAGGCCAAGCGCTCGGGAGCCGTCATGGTCGAAGCGCTCTGGGAGGCGGGCATCCCGCGCGAACTTCTGGCGCTCGCCGACGTGGCCGAGAACGACCTGGGCCAGTCGCTCATCTCCGACCCCCGAGTGGATCGGGTGATCCTCACGGGAGCGTACGAGACGGCCAAGTTGTTCCGGTCGTGGCGGCAGGACCTGCCGCTGCTCGCCGAGACGAGCGGCAAGAACGCGATCATCGTCACGCCGAGCGCCGACTACGACCTCGCCGTCGCGGACATCGTGAAGAGCGCGTTCGGGCACGCCGGCCAGAAGTGCTCGGCGGCCAGCCTGGTCATCCTGGTCGGGTCCGTCGCGAACTCCGACCGCTTCCGTCACCAGCTGGTGGACGCGGTGACGAGCATGCGCGTCGGCTATCCGCAAGACCCGACGAGCCAGATGGGTCCGCTGATCGAGCCGGCCTCCGGCAAGCTGCTGCACGCGCTCACCACGCTCGGCGCATCCGAGGAATGGCTGGTGAAGCCGAAGCAGCTGGACGAGACGGGGAAGCTCTGGTCGCCGGGCATCCGGGCCGGGGTGCAGCCGGGGTCGTACTTCCACCTCACCGAGTTCTTCGGTCCTGTGCTCGGGATCATGACCGCGAAGAACCTCGACGAGGCCATCCGCTACCAGAACGCCATCGAGTACGGGCTCACCGCAGGGCTGCACTCGCTCGACTCCGACGAACTCACTCTCTGGCTCGACACCGTCGAAGCGGGAAACCTCTACGTCAACCGTGGGATCACCGGCGCCATCGTGCAGCGGCAGCCGTTCGGCGGGTGGAAGCGCTCGTCGGTGGGCGCAGGCACGAAGGCGGGCGGACCGAACTACCTGATCGGGCTCGGATCGTGGGTGCCGGATGCCGGCAACTCCAGCGCCAGCCTCCACCTGCGCGGGCTGGACAAGCGTGTGTCCGACCTCATCGAGTCCGGGCAGTCGTCGATGGACTACGCGGCGTTCGACGTCGTGCGGCGGTCGGCGCTCAGCGACGCCATCGCGGCGGCGACGGAGTACCACACGGTCAAAGACGTGTCAGACATCAAGGTGGAGCGCAACCTGTTCCGCTACCGTCCCGTGCCGGTGACCATCCGGCTCTCGGAAGGCTCGGGGCTGCCCGAGCTGCTGCGGGTGATGGCGGCAGGAACGGTCGCCAACTCGCCGTTCACGGTGAGCACCGCCGTGAAGCTGCCGCGGGCGATGCACCAGCTGTTGCGCGAACGTGAGCTCGAGGTGGTCGTGGAGTCGGACGCCCACTGGCTGTCGCGCATCCGGTCGCACGCGACGTGGCCGCACCGCATCCGGCTGATCGGAGGCGACGCATCCGCCCTGGCCGCCGCGCTCGGCGGGAGCCCGGATGTGGCCGTCTACGCCAACGAGGTCACGCCGTCCGGACGCATCGAGGTGCTGCCGTTCCTGCACGAGCAAGCCATCTCGATCACCAACCACCGGTTCGGAAACCCCACGCAGCTTTCCGAAACAGTCATCTGACAGGAGGCAGGCGCGGCGTAGCCTGACACCATGACGACACCCACGCTCCCGCTCAACTCCGGAACCACCATCCCGCAGCTCGGCCTCGGCACGTGGCCCCTCGACGACCAGGAGGTCGAACGCACGATCATCGAGGCGGCGGCCATCGGATACCGTCACATCGACACGGCGGTGAAGTACGGCAACGAGGTCGGCGTGGGGCTCGGCGTGAAGCACAGCGGCGTCGACAGGGACGAGCTGTTCGTCACGACGAAGCTCGACGGCACGTACCAAGGCGAAGACCGCGCGCTCGACGGGCTCGACGCCTCCCTCGCCCGGCTCGGGCTCGACTATGTGGACCTGCTTCTCATCCACTGGCCGCTGCCCGCCCGGGATGAGTACGTGTCCACCTGGGAGACGTTCATCCGGCTGCGGGAAGCGGGCAAGGCGCGCGCGATCGGCGTCTCCAACTTCAAGCCGGCGCACATCGACAGGCTGATCGCGGAGACCGGCGTGGTGCCGGCGGTCAACCAGATCCAGCTCAGCCCGGCCATCCAGCGGCGCGAGCAGCGGGCGTACGACAGCGAGCACGGCATCGTCACCGAATCGTGGAGCCCGCTCGGCGCGGGAGGCGACCTCCTGCGCTCGCCGGTGCTCGCCGAAATCGCCGAGAAGCACGACAGGACGCCGGGCCAGGTGGTGCTGCGCTGGCACATTCAGAACGGGCTCGTCGTGATCCCGAAATCCAGCAACGCACAACGCCTCGCCGAGAACTTCGACGTGTTCGGGTTCGAACTGGACGCCGCCGACCTGACCGGGATCGACACGCTCGACGAGGGTCCGGATGCCGGAGTGGACTCGGACCGCGGCGGGCACTGAGCCGGCGGCCGGGATGCATGCCGAGGGTCAGCCGGGCGCGGGACGAGGTACAGCCGGACGCGGGACGGGGTAGCCGGGCGCGGGAAGAGGTAGCTGGTAGCCGGGCGAGCCCTTCGGTCAGGGGCGCAGGCGTGACTCGAGGGCTGCTCGGGCGAGGGTGAGGGCTTCGTCCGCGGTGAGGCCCAGGTCGGCGGCGCGGTCGGCGAAGGCTGCGGCCGCGGTGGCGGCCTCGCGCTGGGTGGCGTCGGCGGCGGCGACGAACGTTCCTGCGCGGCCGCGGGTCTCCAGGACGCCGACCTGTTCCAGTTCGCGGTAGGCGCGAGCGATGGTGTTCGGGGCGAGGCCGAGGGAGTCTGCCAGCGCCCGGACCGGAGGGAGACGCGTGCCGACGGGAGCGTCGCCGGTGCTGACGGCGGCGAGGATGTGGGCCTTCAGCTGCTCGAACGGCGGAGTCGTCGCCGAGGTGTCGACGGGGGCGGACAGGAAGGAGGGGGCGCCGGCCGTGCCGGAGGATTCGCTCACAACTGTTCCGCCTTCACTGTTCCGCCTTCACTGTTCCGCCTTCGCCGGTGAGGGTGCGCCGACGAGTGGGAGCACCACGGTGACGACGAGTCCGCCGCCTTCGGCGTTCGCCAGTACGACGCTACCGCCCGCCGAGCCCGCCAGCGCGCCGACGATCGCGAGACCGAGCCCGCCGCCCGAGTGAGCGGTGCGGGCGCCGTCGGCCCGGGTGAAGCGGTCGAGAGCGACGGGGATGAAGTCCGCGGGCATTCCGGGGCCGGTGTCGCGGACCGTGAGGATGACCTCGGCATCGGTGGCCGTCAGCTCGGCGGTGACCGTCGCATCCCGGGGGGTGAGAGCGTCGGGGG
>NZ_NCSR01000036.1:0-23099 GCF_002105485.1 Leifsonia sp. NCR5 | reverse complement strand
CCTCCGGCGCCACCTCCTTCTCGATGGAGAGGTCGTAGTCGTCGTCTTCCGGCTTCTTGTCGGTCATGGCGACAGCGTACGCCCGGTCGGCCGGGGGCCGAAGGGGTGCGGGTGCTCAGGCGGGCGGGGCGTCGGCGAGCAGGGCGAGCGGGGACTCCATCGCGTCCGCGATGTCGCGCAGCAGCCCGGCCGCCACTCCCCCGTCTGTCACCCGGTGGTCGAAGACCAGCGAGAGCTGGGCGATGCGGCGGGGCACGACGGCGCCGTCGACCACCCACGGACGCTCGATCATCCGGCCGATGCCGAGGATCGCGACCTCCGGATGGTTGATGATCGCCGCGCTGCCGTCGACGCCGAGGCTGCCGTAGTTGTTGATGGTGAAGGTGGAGCCTGTCAGCTCGGCCGGGGCGAGCGAGCCGGCGCGGGCATCGCGGGTGAGCCTGTCGAACGCGCCGTCGAGCTCGCGGATGGTCATTCTGTCCGCGCGACGGACCACCGGGACCACCAGCCCGCGCGGAGAGTCGACGGCGAAGCCGAGGTTCACGCCGTCGAAGGTGTCGATCCCTGCGCCGTCGGCGGTGACCCGCCCGGCCAGCTCGGGACGCCGAGCGAGCGCCGCGAGCGTGAACCGGGCGACGAACGACAGGAGTGACGGGGTGCGGTCGCCGAAGCGCAGCCGGCGCCGCGCGTCCCAGAGCTCGGTGGCGTCCACGTCGACCCACACGGTCGCCTCGGGGATCTCGGACCTGCTGCGGGTCATGTTCGCGGCGACGGTGCGGCGGAACAGCGAGAACGGGGTGGATGCGCGGAGCGCGAGGCCCGTGCGCTGGTCGACGGTGGGTGCTGCGGTGGCGGGTGCGACGGTGGCAGGCGCTGCGGTGGCCGGTGCGGTGTCCACGGGAGGGGTCGCCGCGAACGCCGCCTCCACGTCGCGGCGGGTGATCACGCCGCCCTCGCCCGTCGGGCGCACCGTGGACAGGTCGATCCCGTGCGTGCGCGCGAGCGTGCGAACCACCGGCGAGATGACCGCCACCGGCCCGGACCTGGACGGCGTCAGCGTGGACGACGGCATGGTCGTGCGGCGCACCCTGCGGTGCCCGGAGTGGCGCAGCTCGGTGGTGCCGTAGCCGACGAGGACATTGCCCGATCCTCCCGTGGAGCCACCGGTGGATCCTCCCGTGGACTCCGGGTCGGGCGCGGGAACCGCATCCGGTTGCTGCTCCGTGACCTCGATCAGCGGGGCTCCGACGGCGAGCGCCTCCCCCTCCTCCCCGTGCAGCGCGGCGACGACGCCCGCGAACGGCGACGGCACCTCCACGACCGACTTGGCCGTCTCCACCTCGGCGATCGGCTGATCGACGGCGACCGCGTCTCCGACGGCGACGAGCCAGCGGACCAGCTCGGCCTCCGTGAGTCCTTCTCCGAGGTCGGGCAGGCGGAAGACCTGGGCGCTCATGCGTCCTCCCACTGCAGGTCGTCGACGGCGTCGAGGATGCGGTCGACGCCCGGCAGGTAGTACTTCTCGAGTTTCGGCGGGGCGAACGGTGTGTCGAAACCGGTCACCCGGCGCACGGGAGCTTCGAGCACGTGGAAGCAGCGCTCGGAGACACGGGCGGCGATCTCGCTGGCCATGCTGGCGAAGCCGGGCGCCTCCGCGATCACCACGGCGCGACCCGTGGACCGTACGGCGGCGCACACCGTCTCGTCGTCGAACGGCACCAGGCTGCGCAGGTCGACCACCTGCAGACTGCGGCCCTCCTCCTCCGCCGCCTCGGCTGCGGCGAGCGCGACCGGCACGCTGGGGCCGTATGCGATGAGCGTGGCGTCCGTGCCCTCCCTGGCGATGCGCGCGGAGCCCAGCTGCGGAAGCGGCGCGGTGACGTCGACCTCGCCCGTCGACCAGTACAGCTTCTTCGGTTCGAGGAACACCACCGGGTCCGGCGAGGCGATGGATGCGCGGAGCAGGCCGTACGCATCGTGCGGGTTGGCCGGCGACACCACCGTGAGCCCCGGCGTGTGGGCGTAGTACGACTCGGACGAGTCCGAGTGGTGCTCGACGCCGCCGATGCCGCCCGCGTACGGGATGCGGATCACCATCGGCAGCCGCACGGCCCCCTTGGTGCGGTTGCCCATCTTGGCGACGTGGTCGACGATCTGCTCGAACGCCGGGTACGCGAACGCGTCGAACTGCATCTCGACCACCGGCCGCATCCCGTTCATGGCCATGCCGACGGCGGTGCCGACGATGCCGGCCTCCGCGAGCGGGGTGTCGAAGCAGCGGGTCTCGCCGAAGCGGGCGGCGAGGCCGTCGGTGATGCGGAAGACGCCGCCGAGCACGCCGACGTCCTCGCCGAAGACGAGGACGGCCGGGTCGGCGTCCAGGGCGTCGGCGAGCGCGCGGTTGATGGCCTGGGCCATCGACATCGTGGTCGTGGCCGGAGCCGTGCCGTGGTCGGCCGGGGCGTCGTGCATGAGCGTCATCGGGCTGCCTCCTGGTCTGCGTTTCCTGCCTGCTGCTGGCGAGCGAGCTCGTCGGCCAGCTGCGCTGCCTGTTCCTTCAGTTGCGGGGTCTGCAGGGCGTAGACGTGGGCGAACAGGTCCTCCGGGTGCGGTTCGGCCTCCGCGTTGATCGCCTGGCGCAGGTCGCTGGCGACCCGCTCCGCGTGGGCCTGCAGCTCGACCTCGTCTCCGTCGCTCAGCGCATCCATCGCCCGCAGCCAGGTGCGCACCCGCACCAGCGGATCGCGGGCGAGCCACGGGGTGACCTCGTCGTCGCTGCGGTAGCGGGTGGCGTCGTCGGCGTTGGTGTGCGACTGGATGCGGTAGGTCAGCGCCTCCACGAGCGTCGGGCCCCCGCCGTCGCGGGCCTCGTCCACGGCTTCGCCGAGGACGGCGAGCAGGGCGGCGAGGTCGTTGCCGTCGACCTGGCGGCCGCGCATCCCGTAGCCGACGCCCTTGTGCGCGATGCTCGGTGCAGCGGTCTGCCTGCTGAGCGGCACGGAGATGGCGTAGCCGTTGTTCTGCACGAGGAAGACGACGGGCAGGTGGAAGACGGCGGCGAAGTTCAGAGCCTCGTGGAAGTCGCCCTCGCTGGTCGCGCCGTCCCCGCAGATGGCGAGGACGACGGTGTCCTCCCCGCGCATCCTGGCCGCGTGCGCGAAGCCGACGGCGTGCAGGAGCTGGGTGGCGAGCGGGGTGGCCTGCGGGGCGACATTGTGCTCGCGGGGGTCGTAGCCGGAGTGCCAGTCTCCGCGCAGCAGCAGGAACGCGTCGAACGGGTCGACGCCGCGCGTGATGACCGCAACGGTGTCACGGTAGGTGGGGAACAGCCAGTCCTGGTCGCCGAGCACCATCGCCGCCGCGACCTCGCAGGCCTCCTGGCCGTGCGACGACGGATAGACGGCCAGGCGGCCCTGGCGCACCAGAGCGTTGGCCTGGTCGTTGATCCGGCGTCCGATGACCAGCTTGCGGTAGCCGTCGAGCATCCGCTCGGTGGACGGGGTGGGGTACTGGTCGTCCTCGTGGGACGAGCCATCCTGATCGATCAGCCGCACCGGGGTGGCGCGCGGCAGCAGGTCGTCGGCGTGCATCCGTTCTCCTTTGAAAGACGTCGCTGTCTCTCAGAATGACTCGGCTGGATTCGCTGCGCCAGATGTCCGCCGTTTTCGAGACGAACGGGTGCAGATGGGCGATGTGCGTGTCAAACTGTCTGACAGACATGGACGACATCGACACCCGGATCCTCGACGCACTCCGCGCCGACGGCCGCGCCTCCATCACCGCGGTCGCCGAGGCGGCGCACGTCTCCCGCGCGAACGCGTACACCCGGCTCTCGCGGCTGATCGAAGACGGCGTGATCACCGGGTTCACGGCGAAGGTCGACCCCCGGCTCTCCGGGCGCGCGTCGTCGGCGTACGTGACGATGCGGGTGGAGCAGGCGTCGTGGCACGAACTGCGGGACACCCTGCGCGCCATCCCGGAGGTGGAGCACTTCGCCCTGGTCGGCGGCGACTTCGACGTGATCCTGCTCGTGCGGGCGCGCGACAACGAAGACCTGCGCAGGGTGGTGCTGGAGGAGCTGCCGGCGATCCCGTCGGTGCGGGACACGAAGACGTCGCTGGTGTTCGAGGACCACGACCTGCGCTGAGTGCGCTGATTGTTACTGCGGCTTGTCCAGGATCAGGTTGGTGATCCTCGCGGTGCAGAGGCGGTTGCCGTCCTCGTCGGTGACGACGATCTCGTGCGAGGCGACCGTGCGGCCGAGGCGGATGGCCGTGGCGACGCCGGTGACCAGGCCGCTGCGGGCGGAACGGTGGTGGGTGGCGTTGATGTCGACCCCGACGGCGGTGCGTCCTGGACCCGCGTGGATGACGGCCGCCCAGGAGCCGAGCGCCTCGGCGAAGGCGACGGAGGCCCCGCCGTGCAGCAGCCCGAACGACTGGCGGTTGCCCTCCACCGGCATCGTGGCGACCACGCGCTCCGCCGACTGCTCCAGGATGCGGACGCCCATCTTCTCGTCCAGTTCGCCGAGGTGGATGGTCCAGTCGCCGTCGCTCATGCGCCACAGCATACCGGCGGAGTTGTGGTGAGCGGCCGTGTCTGAAAAGATTACTTCCTGAACGTTCGGTCGGTAATTCTGGCCGACGTCGCTCGATGGCGAACGACAGGAAGACGGGGCAGCACGATGACCGAGGCCTACCTGGTCGGCGGAGTCCGCACGGCGGTCGGACGGTACGGCGGAGCCCTCAGCGGCGTGCGCCCGGACGACCTGGCCGCCCTCGTCGTCGCCGAGGCGGTGCGCCGCGCGGGCGTCGACCCGCAGACCATCGACGAGGTGATCCTCGGGGCGGCCAACCAGGCGGGAGAGGACAACCGCAACGTCGCCCGCATGGCCGCGCTGCTCGGCGGGCTGCCGGATGCGGTGCCGGGCGTCACGGTGAACCGGCTCTGCGCATCCGGGCTCTCGGCGGTCACGATGGCGGCGCAGGCGGTGCGGGCGGGCGACGCGGACATCGTCGTCGCGGGCGGTGTCGAGTCGATGACGAGGGCGCCGTGGGTGCAGGGCAAGCCGGAACGCGCGTTCGCCAAGCCGGGCCCGCAGTTCGATACCTCGATCGGCTGGCGGTTCACCAACCCGCGCTTCCTCGAACGCGACAAGGCGACGTACTCGATGCCGGAGACGGCGGAGGAGGTCGCGCGCATCGACGGCATCAGCAGGGAGGACGCCGACGCGTTCGCGCTGCGCAGCCACCAGCGCGCGGCGGCGGCGACGGACGCCGGACGGTTCGCCGACGAGATCGTTCCGGTGGAGACGCCGCGTGGCTCCGTCACGGCCGACGAGAGCATCCGGCGCGACACGACCCTGGATGCGCTGGCCGGGCTCCGTCCGGTGGTGGCCGGCGGCAGGGTGGTCACCGCCGGCAACGCGTCGCCGCTCAACGACGGGGCGTCCGCGATCGTCGTGGCGAGCGCCGACGCCGTCGCCCGCTACGGGCTCACGCCGCGGGCGCGCGTGATCGTCGGCACGAGCGTCGGCGTCGCTCCGGAGATCATGGGGCTCGGGCCGGTGCCCGCGGTGAACAAGGCGCTCGAACGCTCCGGCCTGGAGCTCGGGCAGCTGGGCAGCATCGAGCTGAACGAGGCGTTCGCGAGCCAGGCGCTCGCGTGCATCCGGCGGCTGGGCCTCGACGAGGACCGCGTCAACGCCGACGGCGGAGCCATCGCGCTCGGCCACGCGCTCGGTTCGAGCGGCTCGCGGCTGCTGGTGACGCTGCTCGGCCGGATGGAACGGGACGGCTCGCAGTACGGGCTCGCCACGATGTGCGTGGGCGTCGGGCAGGGTGCGGCGATGATCGTGGAGGCAGCATGAACGGGATGCGCACCCTCCTGTTCGAGGAGGCGGACGACCGCGTCGTCGTACGTCTGAACCGGCCGGAGACCAGGAACGCGATCGACCAGCGGATGGTCGACGACCTGCACGAGGTGTGCGCCGCCCTGGAGGCGGAGCCGCGCATCCTGATCGTGACCGGCGGAGACGGCGTGTTCGCGTCCGGTGCAGACATCGCCGAGCTGCGCGAGCGCACGGCCGCCGACGCGCGCCTCCTCATCAACGCCACGGTGTTCGGCAGAATCGCCGCGCTGCCGCTGCCGGTGATCGCGGCGCTCGACGGCTATGCGCTCGGCGGAGGGGCGGAGCTGGCGTACGCGGCCGACTTCCGCATCGGAACGCCCCGGCTGCGCATCGGCAACCCGGAGACCGGACTCGGCATCATCGCCGCGGCCGGTGCGCTCTGGCGGCTGGCCGAGCTGGTCGGCGAACCGCTGGCAAAGGAGATCGTGCTGGCGGGACGCATCCTGAACGGCGAAGAGGCGCTGGCCGCACGGCTCGTCACCGAACTGCACGACCCGGATGCGCTGCTCCCTGCCGCGCACGCGCTCGCCGACCGCATCGCCGCCAACGACCGGCTGGCGACGCGCTACACCAAGGCGGTGTTTCACGCGCCGCGCTCCGAGCATCCGGCTGCGGAGGCGGACGCACAGGCGGTGCTGTTCGAGTCACCGGAGAAGCATCGCAGGATGACGGCGTTCCTGGAGCGGAGGCGGCGAGCATGAGCGGGGTGCCCGAGCAGGTGAGGGTTCGTGAGCGGGTCGGCGTGCTCGGCGGAGGACGGATGGGCGCGGGAATCGCGCACGCGTTCCTGCTGGCGGGTGCGACCGTGACGGTGGTCGAGCGCGACGGCGAGGCGGCCGACGCCGCGCGGGCGCGCATCCGGAGTGCCGTCGACGCCTCGGTGCAGCGAGGCACGACCACGCTCGGCGCCGACGACCTGGAGGCGCGGCTCGTGACCGCGACCGACGTGGGCGGGTTCGCCGACTGCGGCCTGGTGATCGAGGCGGTGCCGGAGGACCGGTCACTCAAAGCGGACGCGCTGCTCCGGGCGGAGAGCGCCATCGCCGACGGCGCCGTGCTCGCCAGCAACACGTCGTCCATCTCCATCGACGAGCTGGCCGCCGACCTCCGCTCCCCCGGCCGCTTCCTCGGGATGCACTTCTTCAACCCCGTTCCCGCGTCTGCGCTCGTCGAGGTCGTCACCGGCTCCGCGACGCTGCCCGAGGTGGTCGAGGCGGCCCACGGCTGGGTCTCCGCGATCGGCAAGACGCCGATCACCGTCGCGGACGCCCCTGGCTTCGCCTCGTCGCGCCTCGGCGTCGCGCTCGGGCTGGAGGCGATCCGGATGCTCGAAGACGGCGTCGCGAGCGCCGACGACATCGACGCGGCGATGGTCCTCGGCTACAAGCACCCGGTCGGGCCGCTGCGGCTGACCGACCTGGTCGGTCTGGATGTGCGGCTCGGCATCGCCGAGTACCTGCACGAACACCTCGGCCCGCGCTTCGAGCCGCCGCACCTGCTGCGCACGATGGTCGCGGAAGGGCGGCTCGGGCGGAAGTCCGGGCGCGGCTTCTACGACTGGCCGGATGCGCAGGGCGCGCCCACCAGCGCCACGCCGGCCACCACCGCCACCACCACCACCACAGCCACAACCACCACTCCCACCACAGCCACACCGGAGGTTCACCGATGAGCCAGCACGACATCCTGCCCAGCTACGTGATGGGCGGGTGGTGGACGCCGGCCGAGGCGGACGCCGCCGACGCCGCGGAGGTGCGCGACGCATCCACTGGCAAGCTCGTCGCCCGGGTGAGCACCGCCGGGCTCGACCTGGCCGGAGTGCTCGACTACGCCCGCACCGTCGGGCAGGCATCGCTCGGCGAACTCACCTTCCATCAGCGGGCGGTGCTGCTCAAGCAGTTCGCCCAGGCGTTGACCGTGCGGAAGGACGAGCTGTACGCACTGTCGAGCAGGGCGGGCGCGACGAAGGCAGACTCCTGGATCGACATCGACGGCGGCATCGGCGTGCTGTTCACCTTCTCGTCGAAGGGACGCCGCGAGCTGCCGAACGGTCAGGTCTACCTGGACGGTCCCGTCGAGTCGCTCTCGGCGGACGGGTCGTTCCTCGCCAGGCACATCTACACCCGGCTGCCGGGCGTCGCCGTGCAGATCAACGCGTTCAACTTCCCGGTCTGGGGTGCGCTGGAGAAGTTCGCGCCCGCGTTCCTCGCCGGGGTGCCGACCGTCGTGAAGCCCGCGACGCCGACCGGCTACGTCGCTGAGGCGATGGTGCGCATCCTGGACGAGACCGGGCTGCTGCCCGCCGGTTCGCTGCAGCTGGTGTCGGGCGGCGTCCCCGACCTATTCGAGCACCTGCGACTCGGCGACATCGTCGCGTTCACGGGATCCGCGTCGACCGCGGAGAAGCTGCGGGCGCACGACTCCGTGCAGACCGGTGGGGTGCGGTTCACGAGCGAGACGGACTCGATCAACGCGTCGGTGCTCGGTGCGGACGCCGGGGCGGGCACGCCGGAGTTCGACGCGTACGTGAAGCAGCTGGTGACCGAGCTGACGGCGAAGTCAGGCCAGAAGTGCACCGCGATCCGCCGCGCCATCGTGCCGGCCGCGGTGGTCAGCGACCTGGTGGACGCTGTGCGGGACCGCATCCGGCAGCGGGTGGTGCTCGGCGACCCGCGCGCGGACGGCGTGACGATGGGGCCGCTCGCCTCCCTCGCGCAGCGGGACGAGGTGCTGCGCCAGGTGCGCACGCTGGTCGACGCGGGCGGCGAGATCGTCGTCGGCGACCTCGCGACCCCCGACGTGCTGCGTGCGGACGGCACGACAGGACCGGCGGACGACGGCGCGTTCGTCGCGCCTCTCCTGCTCCGTTTCGCCGACCCCGACGTGGATGCGGTGCACACGGTCGAGGCGTTCGGCCCTGTCGCGAGCATCCTGAGCTACGACAGCACCGAGGAGGCCGTGCGCCTGGTCGCGCGCGGCGGAGGCTCGCTCGTCACCAGCGTCGCGACCCACGATCCGGCCATCGCGCGCGAGCTGGTGGGCGGGATCGCCGCCTCCAACGGCCGCGTGCTGCTGCTCGACCGCGACGATGCGCGCACCTCCACCGGCCACGGCTCCCCAATGCCGCACCTCGTGCACGGCGGACCGGGCCGGGCAGGAGGCGGCGAGGAGCTGGGCGGCATCCGGGCGGTGCTGCACCACATGCAGCGCACCGCGATCCAGGGCACCCCCGAGCTGCTGACCGCGGTGACCGGTGTGTGGCACCAGGGGGCGACGGCGAGCGCAGAGGGGGTGCACCCGTTCCGCAAGGCGTTGTCGACCCTGACCATCGGCGACCAGGTGGAGTCGAAGAGCCGCCGGGTGACGCTCGACGACATCGAGACGTTCGCGACGTTCACGGGCGACACGTTCTACGCGCACATGGACGAGGAGGCGGCGGCCGCCAACCCGTTCTTCCCCGGCAGGGTGGCCCACGGCTACCTGCTCGTGTCCTGGGCGGCCGGTCTGTTCGTCGACCCGGCGCCCGGCCCGGTGCTCGCGAACTACGGACTGGAGAACCTGCGCTTCCTCACGCCGGTGGTGCCGGGCGACAGCATCCGGGTGACCCTGACGGCCAAGCAGATCACCCCGCGCGAGACCGACGAATACGGCGAGGTGCGCTGGGACGCTGTCATCCACAACCAGCACGACGAGACGGTGGCGACGTACGACGTGCTGACGCTGGTGGCGAAGGAGTAGCCGCCGCGACTACGGCACGCGGAGGCCGTCGAGGGCGACGGTCAGCACGTCGGCGGCGAGCTGCTCGGCGTCTTCCGGGCCGCCGGGGCGGTACCACTCGGCAATCGAGTTGATCATGCCGAAGAGCAGGCGGGAGACGATGCCGGGGTCGAGGTCGGCGCGCAGGGAGCCCTCGTCGCGGGCCTCGACCACGAGGGCGGCGACCGCCCTGTCGAAGGCGCGGCGGCGGGACAGTGCCGCCCGCTCCACCTCGGTGTTGCCGCGCACGCGCAGCAGCAGCGTCACGTACGGCAGCTTGTCGACGAGCACGCGCACAGCGCCGCGCAGCACGTGGGCGAGGCGGTCGGCGGCGGGGCCGGTGGTCGCGCCGCTCTCCGCGAGCACGCCCTCCAGGCTGTCGAGGGCCTCGCCGAGGGCCAGCTCCAGCAGTTCGTCCTTGGACGAGACGTGGTGGTAGATGGCCGACTTGGACAGGCCGAGACGTTCGGCGAGCATCCCGATGGAGGTGGCGTCGTAGCCGTGCTCGTTGAACGCCGCGACGGAGACCTCGAGGATGCCGCGCTGGTCGTAGCCGGGGCGGCCCCGTCGGATCTCGGTCTCAGTCATGACTCCCCAGTCTGGCACGCGACGCCCATGCCGGATGCTGGCACGCGACGCTCGCGCCGCGACGCCTACCGCAGGTCGTACAGCCGCTTCTGCTTGCCGGCGCTCGGCTCCAGCGTGCCCGGTTCCTCGCGTGCGACGTTCACGGTCACGCCCACCCTCTCCTTCACCCGCTGCACGAGCAGCGCGCAGGCCCGGTCCGCCGCATCCAGACTCGCGCCAGGACGGGACTCGATGCGCACCGTCAGCACATCCAGGGAGGCCGGCCGGGTGAGTTCGAGGACGAAGTGCGGGGAGAGGTCGTCGATGCCGAGCACCAGCTCCTCGATCTGGGTCGGGAACAGGTTAACCCCGCGCAGGATGATCATGTCGTCGTCGCGGCCCGTCACCTTCTCCATCCGGCGCATCCCGGGCTTCGCGGTGCCGGGGAGCAGCCGGGTGAGGTCGCGGGTGCGGTAGCGCAGCACGGGGAAGGCCTCCTTGGTGAGGCTGGTGAAGACCAGCTCGCCCGGGCTGCCGTCCTGCAGCACCGCGCCGGACTCCTGGTCGACGACCTCGGGCAGGAAATGGTCCTCCCAGATGTGCGGGCCGTCCTTCGTCTCCAGGCACTCGCTGCCGACGCCCGGACCCATCACCTCGCTGAGGCCGTAGATGTCGAGGGCGTCGATGCCGAGCCGTTCCTCCAGTTCGAGGCGCATGGCATTGGTCCACGGCTCCGCACCGAGCACGGCGGCGCGCAGGCTGGTGGAGCGCGGGTCGATCCCGGCCTCCACCATCGCATCTGCAATCGTGAGCAGGTAGCTGGGGGTGCAGAGGATCACGTCCGGCTCGAAGTCCTGGATGAGCTGCACCTGCTTGGCGGTCTGGCCTCCCGACATCGGGATGACCGTCGCGCCCAGCTTCTCGATGCCCGCGTGCGCGCCGAGGCCGCCGGTGAACAGGCCGTACCCGTAGGCGTTGTGCACGCGCATCCCTGGCCGGACGCCCGCGGCCCGCAGCGAGCGCGCGACGAGCGACGCCCAGCGGTCGAGGTCGCCGGCGGTGTAGCCGACGACGGTCGGGCGCCCTGTCGTGCCGGAGGAGCAGTGGATGCGCGCGATCCGCTCCGTGGGCACGGCGAACATCCCGAACGGGTACGTCTGCCGCAGGTCCTCCTTGGTGGTGAACGGGAGCAGCGCCACGTCGTCGAGGCTGCGGATGTCGGCGGGGCGGACGCCGGCCGCATCCAGTTTGGCGGTGTAGAGCGGCACGTTCTCGTAAGCGTGGCGCACCGTCCACTGCAGCCGTTCGAGCTGCAGGGCGCGGAGGGCGTCGCGGTCGAGGCGTTCCTCCTGGTCGAGTTCGTCGGCCGCCGGTGGGCGGAAGGCCGGCGTGGTCGGTGTCGTCGTCGACATCGGGACCTCCGTGGTGCTTCAGGTGGATGGGTGGTGCGTGGTGGTGCTGCGCCCGGCGTCAGGCCGTGCGCGTGGTCGTGTGGCTGCGGCCGCGGAACTCCGCGACGGGTCGGTCGTCGTCGTCGGTCACGGTCACGTCGTAGACGCCGGTGCGTCCGCTGCGTGCCCGCACCCGCGCCGTCGCGGTGAGGGTCTGCCCGGATGTGGTCGGTGCGAGGAAGACGATGTCTGCTCCCGCGGCGAGCGTGATCCGCTCGTCCTCGTTGCAGGCGATGGCGAACGCCGTGTCCGCGAGGGCGAAGACGAAGCCGCCGTGGGTGACGTCGAAGCCGTTCAGCATGTCGTCGCGGACGAGCATCCTGACTCTGGCGCTGCCGGGCTGCGACTCCTCGACGACCATGCCGAGGGCCCGGGATGCGCGGTCGCGCGCCATCATCGCCTCGGCCGCGGACGAACCTTGCGCGGGCGCCTGCGTCATTCCGACCTCCTCGTCGCCGGTCCTGCGGCGTTTGCCGGACCGTGAACCAGACTATATACTAACCGAACGATCAGTTAGTAATTCGGAAGGGTCGACGATGACCATCACGGCAGAGCCGCTCCCCCAGGAGAGCACACCGGAAGAGGCCCGCTTCGCCGAGCTCCTCGACACCGACTCGCGGGTCGAGCCGCGCGACTGGATGCCGGAGGCATACCGCAAGACCCTCATCCGGCAAATGTCGCAGCACGCGCACTCCGAGATCATCGGGATGCAGCCGGAAGCCAACTGGATCAGCCGCGCCCCGAGCCTCAAGCGCAAGGCCATCCTGATGGCCAAGGTGCAGGACGAGGCCGGTCACGGTCTCTACCTCTACTCCGCCACCCAGACGCTCGGCATCACCCGCGACGAGATGACGGAGCAGCTCATCGCCGGCAAGGCCCGATACTCGTCGATCTTCAACTACCCCACGCTCAGCTGGGCGGACATGGGCGCGATCGGCTGGCTCGTCGACGGCGCAGCGATCTGCAACCAGGTACCGCTGTGCCGGGCGTCGTACGCCCCGTACGGCCGGGCGATGGTCCGCATCTGCAAAGAGGAGTCGTTCCACCAGCGGCAGGGCTTCGAGATCCTGCTCACGCTGATGCGCGGAACGGAGGCGCAGCGGCAGATGGCCCAGGATGCGGTGAACCGCTGGTACTGGCCGTCGCTGATGATGTTCGGTCCGCCGGACGACGATTCGCCCAACTCGGCCAGGTCGATGGCGTGGAAGATCAAGCGGTTCTCCAACGACGAGCTGCGCCAGCGGTTCGTCGGGATGCTCGTGCCCCAGGCCGAGGTGCTCGGCGTCACGCTGCCCGACCCCGACCTGCGCTGGAACGAGGAGCGCCAGGCATACGACCTGGGCGAGATCGACTGGACAGAGTTCCAGGAGGTGCTCGCCGGGCGCGGCCCGTGCAACGCCCAGCGGATGCAGCGCAGGCGCGAGGCGCACGAGGACGGACGCTGGGTGCGCGAGGCTGCTGCCGCGTACGCCGCCAAGCAGTCCGGACAGGCGGCATGATGCACACCCAGGGAACCCCGGACGCCGGGCACGCCGAGGTGTGGCCGCTCTGGGAGGTGTTCGTGCGGTCGAGCCGCGGCCTCAGCCACGTGCACGTCGGCTCGCTGCACGCCCCGGACGAGACGATGGCCGTGCGCAACGCCCGCGACCTGTACACGCGCCGCAGCGAAGGGGTCTCGATCTGGGTGGTGCCGTCCGACGCGATCACCGCCAGCGACCCGGATGCGAAGGGCGCGTTCTTCGAATCGCCCGCCGGGAAGAACTACCGGCACGCCACCTACTACACCGAGAGCGAAGGGGTGAAGCACCTGTGAGCGAGCCCGAGCTGGAGCACGGACACGTCGAGCTCTCCGCCGTCACCCTCGACAGTGAGTTCATCGCGGGCGACGAGGTCGCGACCCCCGACATCGCCGAGTACGCCCTGCGGCTCGGCGACGACTCCCTCGTGCTCGCCCAGCGGCTCGGCGGCTGGATCTCCCGCGCCCCCGAGCTGGAGGAGGACGTCGCCCTCGGCAACATCGCCCTCGACCTGCTCGGGCACGCCCGGTCGCTCCTGCGCTACGCGGGCACGGCATCCGGTCGGTCGGAGGACGACCTCGCATACTGGCGCGACGAGCACGAGTTCCGCTCCGCGCACCTGATGGAGCAGCCGAACGGCGACTTCGCGCACACCATCGTGCGGCAGTTCGCTGTGGCGCACTATCTGTTCGAGCTGTACGCGCGGCTGCGCGCATCGTCCGACCCCGTGCTCGCCGCCATCGCGGCGAAGGCCGTGAAAGAGGTGGACTACCACCGCGACCACGCCGACCAGTGGATGCTCCGCCTCGCGCTCGGCACAGACGAGTCGCGCCGCCGCACCGTCACCGCCCTGTCCGACCTGTGGCCGAACGTCGACGAGCTCTTCACCGACGACGAGTTGTTCGACCGGCTGGAGGACGTGGCGCCGCGACCGTCGTCGCTGCGGCCGGCGTTCGACGCGAGCATCCGGCCGGTTCTCGACGAGACCGGCCTCGAACCGCCGGCCGTGTTCTCCGCCTCGGGCGGCGGCAGACACGGACGGCACTCCGAATACCTGGGACCGCTGCTCGCCGAGATGCAGGTGCTCGCCAGGCAGTTCCCCGGGGCCACCTGGTGAGCGGCCACTTCGCCGACGCGCACCAGGCCTGGGCCGTCGCCGCCTCCGTCGTCGATCCCGAGGTCCCCGTGCTCACGATCGACGACCTGGGGGTGCTGCGCGAGGTCACCGTCACCGACGACGGCGTCAGCGTGGTCGTCACCCCGACGTACAGCGGCTGCCCGGCGATGGAGACCATCCGTGCCGACGTCGTGCGGGCGCTCAGTGCGGCGGGCTTCGGCCCCGTCACCGTGCGCCTCGCCCTCTCCCCCGCCTGGACCACCGACTGGATCAGCGACAAGGGCAAGGCGGCGCTGGCCGCGTTCGGCATCGCGCCGCCGACCGGGGCCGCACCGGCGGTGGACGGTCCGGTGCGCATCCGGATGGCCGTGAAGTGCCCGAACTGCCAGTCGCTCGACACCCGAGAGGTCTCGCACTTCGGCTCGACGTCCTGCAAGGCGCTGTACGAGTGCTCCGCCTGCGGGGAGCCGTTCGACTACTTCAAGGTGCTGTGATGGCGCGCGCCCGTTTCCACACGCTCGCCGTCGCGGACGTGCGGCCCCTCACCGCGGCCAGCGTCGAGGTGACGTTCGCGGTGCCGGACGAGCTCCGCGGCGAATACGACTACCAGCCGGGGCAGCACGTCGCCCTGCGCGCCACCGTCTCCGGCCGCGAACTGCGCCGCAGCTATTCGATCTGCCGCCCTCCGACGGCCGGGAGCATCAGCGTCGCCATCAAGCGCGACCTGGGCGGGGCGTTCTCCACCTGGGCGACCAGCGAGCTGAAGGCGGGAGACCGGATCGACGTGATGAGCCCGCAGGGCACCTTCACCACCGACCTCGCCGCGCTGGACGGGAAGCACATCGTCGGGATCGCGGCCGGGTCGGGCATCACGCCGCTGATGGCGCTCGCGCACAGCATCCTGTCGGCGTCGGAGACCTCGCAGTTCACGCTCGTCTACACGAACAGGACGGCGATCGACGTCATGTTCCTCGAAGAGCTGGCCGATCTGAAAGACCGGTTCCCCTCCCGGCTCGCGCTGCACCACGTGCTCTCGCGCGAGCAGCGTTCCGCTCCTCTTCTCTCCGGCCGCATCGACGACGAGCGGTTCCGCAGGATGCTCGACGTGCTCATCCCGCCCGCGACCGTCGACGAGTGGTTCCTGTGCGGTCCGTTCGAACTGGTGCAGCTGTGCCGGGATGTGCTCGAATCGGTCGGCGTCGACCGCTCGCACATCCGGTTCGAGCTGTTCACCACCGGGGAGCCGACGCAGGTCACCGGTGACGCCGGGCATCCGGTGATCGCGCGCGACGGCGACAAGACGGTGCAGATCGAGTTCACGCTCGACGGCCAGACCTCCACGGTGGACACCCCGGTGGACGCGAACGAGTCGGTGCTCAACGCCGCGCTGCGGGTGCGACCGGATGTGCCGTTCGCGTGCGCAGGCGGGGTCTGTGGCACCTGCCGGGCCCGGCTGGTCAGCGGGGACGTGCGGATGACGGAGAACTACGCGCTGGAGCCGGAGGAGCTGGAGCGCGGATACGTTCTCACCTGCCAGTCGCATCCACTCACCGACCGCGTGGTGGTCGACTATGACGGATAGCACCGCGCGGAGGGAGCGCCGATGATCGACCTCACCATCACGGACAGCATCGCCAGGATCACGCTGAACGCCCCGGAGAAGCTGAACGCGCTCGACGAGACGGGCCTGCGCGAACTCTCCGCCGCATACGGCGAGGCCGAGGCGGCCGGCGTGCGCGCCCTCGTGCTCACCGGCGCGGGGCGCGCGTTCTGCGCGGGGCGAGACATCGCCGGAGTGGATGCGGCGACCGACGACGTGAGCGGATACCTCGACGGCCTGGTCACGCCGCTGCTGCGCCGGATGAGCGCCTTCCCCGCGCCGACCTTCGCCGCTGCCCAGGGCGCATCCCTCGGCGTCGGGCTCGGGCTGCTCCTGGCGACCGATGTGGTCTACGTTGCGGAGGACGCCAAGATCGGCTCGCCGTTCGCCGCGCTCGGCGCGCTGCTCGACTCGGGAGGGCACTCGCTCTTCGTGACGCGGCTGGGGCCGCACAAGGCCCTCGACCTCATCTACACCGGGCGGCTGATGAGCGGGACGGAGGCGGTGGCGTCCGGCCTGTTCAGCAGGGCACTCCCCGCCGACGAGCTGCAGACCGCCGTGTCCGCTGCTGCCGAGACGGCGGCATCCGGTGCGACGGCGGCGCTGCTGGCCAGCAAACGGATCGTGGCGGCCATCCGGGACGGCGAACTGGCGCTGTGGGATGCGGTTGCCGCGGAGAACCGTGCGCAGGCCGAACTGCGCGACACGGCCGACTACCGCGAGGGGTTCGCGGCGTTCCAGCAGAAGCGGCGGCCGCAGTTCCGTGGGGAGTGACGCGCGTGGTGACGCTGACGCATCCCGTCGCGCGCCGTTCGTTACGTCACGTTGCGGCGCACGTGCATCCCGGCCCGTCGTCGCGCATTCTGGCTTCATGACCCGTCAGATCCGATTCAACGCCTTCGACATGAACTGCGTCGCCCACCAGTCCTCCGGCATGTGGCGACACCCGGACGACCAGGCCTGGCGGTACAAGGACCTCACGTACTGGACCGAGCTGGCCAAGCTGCTGGAGCGCGGCGCGTTCGACGGCATCTTCATCGCGGACGTGCTCGGCACATACGACGTCTACGGCGGCTCCAACGAGGCGGCCATCCGGCACGGAGCACAGGTGCCCGTGAACGACCCCATCCTGCTGGTGTCGGCGATGGCGCTCGTCACCGAGCACCTCGGATTCGGGATCACGGCCGGAACGGCGTACGAGCACCCGTATCCGTTCGCGCGGCGCATGTCGACGCTCGACCACCTGACCAACGGACGCGTCGGCTGGAACGTCGTCACCGGGTACCTGCCCTCCGCCGCCCGCAACATGGGGCACGACGACCAGCTGCAGCACGACGACCGCTACGACCAGGCCGACGAATACCTCGAAGTGCTCTACAAGCTGTGGGAAGGCTCGTGGGAGGACGACGCCGTGATCCGCGACCGCGAATCCGGGGTGTTCACCGACCCGTCGAAGGTGCACGAGATCGGCCACCAGGGCAAGCACTTCACGGTGCCGGGCATCCACCTGTCCGAACCGAGCACCCAGCGCACGCCGGTGATCTACCAGGCGGGCGCCTCCAAGCGCGGCATCTCGTTCGCGGCGGAGAACGCGGAGGCGATCTTCGTGGCAGCCTCCACCAAGGAGGGGCTGAAGGAGACGGTCGCCAAGCTGCGGGATGCGCTCGAAGCCGCCGGCAGGGACCGGTACGCCGCACGCATCTACACCCTCCTCACGATCATCACCGACGAGACCGACGAGAAAGCGCAGGCGAAGTTCGAGGACTACCTGCAGTACACGAGCGACGAGGGCGCGCTGGTGTTCATGTCCGGCTGGATGGGTGTCGACCTGTCTCAGTACGACCTGGACGAGCCCATCGGCAACGTCAAGAGCAACGCCATCCAGTCCGCCGTCGCCAACTTCCAGCGGCCGAACGCCGACGGCGGGGAGTGGACGGTGCGCGACATCGGCCGCAACGGTGTCATCGGCGGGCTCGGCCCGTTCATCGTCGGCGGGGCCGTGAGCATCGCCGACCAGCTGCAGGAGTGGGTCGACGAGACGGACGTGGACGGGTTCAACCTTGCGTACGCGATCACGCCCGGCACGTTCGAGGACATCGTCGAGTTCGTCATCCCGGAGTTGCGGAAGCGCGGTGCATACCCGGAGGAGTACGTGGAGGGCAGCCTGCGCCACAAGCTGCACGGCGCGGGCGACCGGCTGCCGGAGAACCACCGCGGCGCCCGCTACCGCATCGGGGCCACGGCGGCCGCGCAGCAGTAGAATCCCCTGTCTGTCTACCGCTCGACGGCAGACGGACGGACAATCACCGCAAGGCGGCACAGGGCTTCAATGCGCCGACCCCACGTGGCGCCGGACGCGCGGGTAACGCTCCGGCGCCGCGGCGTGTGCGGCGGGGCCGCGCGGCGCTGTGGGGCGGTGCGTCCGCGCGCCTGAGGCCCCCTCTCCCGCTCACCCGGTCACCCGGTCACCCACCCCACTCGGCGGAGACTCCGCTCTTGCGGAGTCTCCGCGCGGTTCGGCCGATCACTCCTGTCGTGCGGAGTTCCGGGCGGCGTGTCCTGGAGGAACTCCGGCTTTACGCGCTGCCAGCTCGTGCGCGTCGGCGCTGCCATAACACCGGAAAGTGGGGGCGACACGCCGCCGGGAACTCCGTTCGAACGGATGAAGCGGGCGCGAGCCGCAGGAACTCCGTTCGAACGGATGAAGGGGCGCGAGCCGCAGAAACTCCGCGTGAACGGAGGACGTGCGCGAGTTGGGGGCGGCCGCGCGGGTCAGGAGCCGATGGCCGGGGTGGGCGCCGTCGGCGGGTGCGGCAGGTGCTTCGTGTACGAGGCGAGCAGCAGCAGGGCGGACAGCGCGGCCAGCACGACGAGAGCGATGAACAGGCCGATCGTGCTGAGCGGCGGGGTGAGCGCCGCCATGATCGTCGGCACCAGGAAACCGGCGTACGCGACGGCGTAGAACATCCCGGTCAGCCCGGCGAGGTCGCGGGGCGTCGCGATGCGCTGCACCTCCAGCAGCCCGGACACCAGGGCGACGCCCATGCCGGCGCCGAGCACCACGCTCGCCGCAGCGCCCAGCCACAGCGACCCCCACGCGACGGCGCCGGTGAGCACCACCAGTCCCGCCGCGATGATGACGAGCGCCGCCACCAGGCCGCGCGCGCTGGACACGGAGTGCAGCCGCTTCGCGATCGGCTGCACCAGCGACGCGACGCCGAGCGCCACCACCGTCAGCACCGTCGCGTATCCGAGGCCCCACTCACCGGTCTGCTTCGCCAGCAGCACGGGGAGGTAGCCGTATGCCAGGGCGGCGGCCGCGAAGATCCACGGCGCCGCGACGATCACCACACGCCGGAACCGCTTGTGCCCCGCGCCCGGGATGCGCAGCTGCGCCACGAGCGGACCGCGCTCACCGCCGGTGGTCGCGGTCTCCGGCGCGCGCAGCACCAGCCACGCGAACGGCAATGTCAACAGGATGTGCACGGCGAACGGCAGCTCCTCGCCGAGCGTGGTGAACTGGGCGATCCCTCCGGCGACGAGCGCTCCGGTGGCCGAGCCGAGGGTGAAGGCGAGGGAGGAGCGTCGTGCGCCTGCCGCCGCATCCACCCCCGGCTCGAAGCGCGGAGAGGACACCTCCTTCATCCAGCTGGTGCCCACCGCCATCGCGATGCCGACGGTGATGCCGGAGAGCAAACGGCCGATGTAGATCGGCACGGGTCCGAACGTGCCGAGCGCGAGGCTCGCGCTCGCCAGCACGGCGGTGAGCACGCCCACGAGCATGAGCGGCCGTCTGCCGTGCCGGTCGGAGAGCGGCCCCGCGATGAGCAGGGCGGGCGCGAGACCGAGCACGTACACGCCGAGGAACATGTTGACGGTCAGCTCGGAGTAGTGCTGGACGTCCTTGTACATCAGCAGCAGCGGGCTGAACTGGTTGCCGCACCAGGAGCAGAAGAACATCAGCGCGAACACGATGCGCCACGGCGGCGTCTGTTTCGTGCGGCTCACAGCGCCCCCTGGTTCCTCGCGATGTGGGCGCGCAGCTGCTCGTCGAACGCGGCGGTGCCGCTGTTGCCGTCGCCGTCGTCGCCGCCGTCGTTGCCGTCGCGCAGCGCGGCGAGCAACGCCTCGTGGTCGGCGAGCGAGTCGGCGAGCGTGCCGGGCCGCACCCGGAACAGCTGGTGCCGGATGCGCTGCTGCCTGTCCCTGAGCATCCCGAAGAAGTGCACGGCCAGGTCGTTGCCCGACGCTTCCACGATCGCGGCGTGGAACCACTGGTCGGCCTCCACGAATCGCTCGACGTCGTCCGCGGCGATGGCGGCGCGCTGCTCGGCGAGCGCGTCGTCGAGGGCCGTCAGCAGCGTTTCGTCGGGACCGCCCGCATCCWGGATGCGGCGCGCGGCTCCCGCCTCGATGACCTCGCGCAGGTCGAGCACGTTCTGCGCCTCCCTCGGCGGCATCGGCGTCACGACGGCGCCGCGCCGGGTCTCCAGCGTGAGCAGCCCCTCGGCGGCGAGACGCAGGAACGCCTCGTGCACCGGCGTGCGGCTGACGCCGAGCTCCGCGCCGACCTGGGCCTCGCTGAGGAGCGCGCCTCCCGGCGCCGTCCCGCTGAGGATGAGTCGTTTGGTGGTGGCGTACGCAAGCTCTGCCGCGGGGATCATGCCCCCAGTCTACGCGCTTGCATGCAAGCTTGCGTACAAGCCCCAGCTTGCACGAATGCTGTTCAGCTCACACGCGCCGAGAGCAGCCTGCGCACCGCGGCGAGCGGGATCGGCACCCACGACGGCCGGTGCCGTGCCTCGTACGTCACCTCGTACACCGCCTTGTCCAGCTCGAACGCGTCGAGCAGCTGCTGGTGTTCCGCCAAGGCCGGGCCGGCGACCGAGGCGTACCCGTCGAGGTACGCCTGCCGTGCCCTGGCCGCCCATGCGCTCGCGTCGATCGGCGGCTCCCGCCTGGCCAGCGACCCGGCGACGTAGTCGAACGAGCGCAGCATTCCCGCCACATCCCGCATCGTCGCATCCGGGATCGCTCGCTCGGACAGCGGCCGCAGCGGCTCCCCCTCGAAGTCGATGAACTGCCAGCCTCGCTCCGGCGAGTACAGCACCTGCCCGAGGTGCAGGTCGCCGTGGATGCGCTGCAACAGTGGATGCGGCTCCTCGGCGGCCACCTCGTACACCGCCGCGATCCCCGCCCGCAGCTCAGCCACCTCCGGCACTTCGCTGGACGTGATCGTGAGGCGCTGGAACATCCCGTCGAGGGCGAGCGCCACGTCGTCCCGCGTCGCGGTCTTCGTCGGGAGCGCCTGGGCGAGCGACAGGTGCAGCTCGGCCGTCCCAGCTCCGAGCGCCCACGCCCGCTCGGCGAAGTCCTCTCCCCGCTCCGCCGCGCTCACCGCGAGCTCCCAGCCGTCCTCCGCTCCGGTGAGGAAGTCCTGCACGAGCGCCAGCTCACCCGATGCGCGGCCGGCGCCGGTGGGCGACGGCCAGCTGCCGGTCAGCCAGCCGAGCAGCGCCGGGGTGCGCAGCGATCCGCCGGCCGTCAGCGCGGCCAGGGTGGACACATCCGGGTTCTCGCCGTCTTGCACGACCCGGAAGACCTTGATGAGCGCGAGCCTGCCACCCTCCAGCTCGCCCACGATCGACGTGTTGGACTGCTCGCCGGTGAGCTTGCGAGACGACCGGACCACGATGGGCGCGCCGAGCGTGTGGCCGAGCGCGTCCGCGTCCCTGCCGTCGACGCCGAGCGCCCCGTCCATCAGCGCGACGAGGGCGGCGACGTACGCTTCGTCGTCCGGGCCGTCGTAGAGGTAGCGGCCGCCCGCCTCGCCGATGAGCGCGGTGGGGTCGCCGTCCGCCCGCGGTCTGGCGACGACGGGCACCTGGTAGACGCGCGGCGTGCGCGGCGCGTCGTCGGCGAAGAAGTGCGTGACGATGCGCACGTCATCGTCCGCGTGTCCGGTCTCGAAGGACGCCAGCAGCCGCAGGCGCGGTTCGACGCTCTTGGTCGAGTACCAGCGCTGGCGCCGCATCCATGACCCGACGAGCTCGGTGAGTTCGGTCATATTTGCACCGTACGCCCGCGGGACGGAAAACCGCGAGACCACCCTGGCAACACGGAGGAACGCGTTTCAGCGGGTGCCGAGCACCACGCCTCTGGCGGCCATGAACGGCATCGGGTCGATCTGCAGACCGTTCACCCGCACCTCGAAATGCAGGTGGCATCCAGTGGATGCTCCCGTGCTGCCGACGAGCGCGATCGGCTGCCCGGCCCGCACGGTCTCGCCCACGGTGACGCCGATCCCGCCGTCGACGATGTGCCCGTACGCGGTGTCGACGCCGCCGCCGTGGTCGATCATCACGAAGTTCCCGTACGAGCCGTTCGGCCCGGCCGCCACGACGGTGCCCGCCGACGCGGCGACGATGGTGGACCCGCATCCGGCGCCGATGTCGTCTCCCGGGTGGAACAACGCCGTCCCGGCCGGGCGGGACGGGCGTGGGCCGAAGCCGTCGGTGAGCGGGCCGTGCACGGGGAGCACCCAGCCGGTGACGCCGACGGGGACGTTCACCAGGGCCTGCCAGCCGACCCCTGCCGCCTGCAGCGTGGGCATGGATGCGAGTGCGGACTCCGCGGTGTCGACCGCCGCCTGCGCGTCGGCGACCGCCTGCTCGCTGCCGTCGAGGTCGACGCCGTCCGCCGTCTGCTGCGCCTCGTCGGCCCTGTCGCGCAGGGCGGCGGCGCGCTCCGCGTCGCGCTTCGCGGCGGTCATCGCGGCCTCACGGTCGGCGGTGACCGAGCGGAACCGGTCCACGGCGCCCAGCTTGTCGAGCAGGTTGCCCGGGCTGGCGAGCGCTGCGGTCAGCGGGTCCATCGTCAGCGACCGCGACCCCTGCGACCGGATGAGGGCGGTCGCGAACCCCGCGGACTGTTCGGCCTGCTGCTTCGCCGCCTTCGCCTGCGCGGCGAGCGCGTCGGCGGCGGCCACGGCCTGGTCCTTCTCGCGCTGCACGCCGCGCGACGCCTCCGTGGCGTCGGAGAGGGTCTGCTGGGCGGCGGCCAGATCGCTGGCGAGCTGGGCGGCCTGCTGAACCTGAGAATCGTCGAGGGTGACGCCGTTGTCGAAGACCGGGGACGGTTCGAGCGGGACCTGGTCGGTGGGAGCGGGGGTGGTCGGAGG
>NZ_NCSR01000035.1:0-28245 GCF_002105485.1 Leifsonia sp. NCR5 | reverse complement strand
CCCCACCTCGACCCCTGGCGGCAAGTGATGACCACCCCACCCTTCGATGCAGTGACCGACCAGGACATCGCGACCGTGTCCGCCCAGCTCGGGCGGCCGGCGCGCAATGTCGTCGGCATCGCGGCGCGCTGCGTCTGCGGCAACCCGACCGTGGTGTCCACCGCCCCTCGGCTGGACGACGGCACCCCGTTCCCGACCTTCTACTACCTCACGCATCCCGCAGCGACGGCCGCGCTGTCGCAGCTGGAGGCCACGCAGGTGATGAACGAGTACAACGAGCTGCTCGAGGCCGACGAGTTCGTGCGCGACCAGTACGCCGCGGCCCACCGTGCATACCTCGCCGACCGGGAGTCCATCGCCGTCGTCGACGAGATCGCCGGCATCTCCGCCGGAGGGATGCCCGTGCGCGTCAAGTGCCTGCACGCCCTCGGAGCGCACGCGCTTGCCGCAGGACCGGGGGTGAACCCGATCGGCGACCTCGCTCTCGCGCGCGCCGACTGGTCGCCCGAGGTGTGCGAGTGCCAGGACTACACCGCAGGATGACCCGGCTCGGCCGCGCAGCGACCGCCGTCGCCCTGGCAGGACTGCTCGGGCTGGCCGCCGCCGTCGCGCCGTCCAGCGTCGCGCACGCCGATCAGGTGCGCGACCTCGAATACTGGCTGACCGACTACGGCTTCACCCAGGCTTGGAAGACGACCAAGGGCGCAGGCGTCAAGGTCGCGGTGATCGACACCGGCGTCGACGGCAGCGTGCGCGACCTGGCCGGGGCGGTCGTCGGCGGCACCGACGTGTCCGGCGTCGGGGCGGCGAACGGGCAGAAGCCGCTCGGCGACGCCGGCTCCGCCGACCACGGCACCTGGGTGGCGTCGCTGCTCGCCGGTCGGGGAACCGGCCCGGACAGCGGCGTGCTCGGCGCCGCACCCGAGGCGAGCATCCTGACGGCGTCCGTCGCGCTCGGCTCCGCCTCCGGCGCCATCGGCAGCGACGAGCAGATCGCGACAGCGGTGCGCTGGGCCGTGGACAACGGCGCGAAGGTCATCAACATGTCCCTCACCAGGAACACGCTCGACTGGCCGACCAGCTGGGACGAGGCGTTCCAGTACGCGTTCGACCACGACGTGGTCGTCGTCGCGGCGGCGGGCAACCGGGGGAGCGGCACCACCGAGGTCGGCGCGCCGGCCACGATCCCCGGAGTCGTCGCCGTCGCCGGGGTCGACCGGCAGGGGCAGGCGAGCTTCGACGCGTCGTCGCAGGGCATCACCATCGCCGTCTCCGCGCCCAGCGAGCAGCTGGTCGGGGTGAGCCCGGGCGGCGGCTACGTGCAGTGGGCGGGCACCAGCGGGGCGACCCCGCTGGTGGCGGGAGCCGTCGCGCTGATCAGGGCGGCGCATCCCGAGTTGAAGGCTCCGGACGTGATCGAGCGGCTCATCAAGACGGCCCGCGCTGCACCGGGAACCGTGCCGAGCCCGATCTACGGCTACGGACTCCTGGATGCGGCCGCCGCGGTCAGTGCGAAGGTGCCGCACGTCTCCGCCAACCCGATGGGCGACCTCTCCGAGTGGGTGCGCATCCACCGCAGGGCGGACGTCCCCACCAGCCCCGCGCCCGGCAAAGTCCCGGCGACGACGGCCACTCCGCACGCCCTCCCCGCCGCCCCGACTGCGCGGGTCGACCAGCTGCTCTGGCCGCAGTGGACGGCCCTCACCGGCTTCTGGCTGCCGTTCAGTCTGATCACCGGTTTCGCCGCTCTGGTGGTCCTCGGCGGGGTCGGCGCATTCCGGCATTTCAGAGCGACGGGCAGCAGGGAGTAGATTAACTGAATACTTTCGTGTTGAGGAGACCCACCACTGTGCCCAAAATCCTGATCGTCGGCGGCGGATACGCCGGTTTCTACACTGCGTGGAAGCTCGAGAAGCAGCTGCGCAAGGGGGAGGCAGAGGTCACTATTGTCGACCCGCTGCCCTACATGACCTACCAGCCGTTCCTTCCCGAGGTCGCAGCCGGGTCCATCGAGCCGCGCCACGCGGTGGTCGCCCACCGCCGCCACCTCACCAAGACCAACGTCGTCACCGCCAAGGTCACGTACGTCGACCACGCGAAGAAGACGGCGACCATCCAGCCGCCCATCGGCGACGCGTACGAGTTCGAGTACGACATCGTCGTGGTCACCGCCGGCGCCGTGTCGCGCACGTTCCCGATCCCGGGCGTCGCCGACCAGGCCATCGGCCTCAAGACCATCGAGGAGGCCGTCGCCATCCGCGACCGCGTCCTCACCAACTTCGACAAGGCGGCCAACCTGCCCGCCGGCCCGGAGCGCGACCGCCTGCTGACCTTCGTGGTCGTCGGTGGCGGCTTCGCCGGCATCGAGGTGTTCGCCGAGCTGCGTTCGTTCGCGAGCGCGCTGCTCAAGAACTACCCGCAGATCTCGTTCGAGGACACGCACTTCCACCTCATCGAGGCGATGGGCCGCATCATGCCGGAGGTGTCGCTCCCGACCAGCCACTGGGTGATCAAGAACCTCGCCCAGCGCGGCGCGGAGATCCACCTGGACACCCAGCTCGCGAGCGCCGTCGACGGCGTCATCGAGCTGTCCACCGGTGAGAAGTTCGAGACCGACCTGATCGTGTGGACCGCCGGTGTCATGGCGAACCCCACCATCGTGCGCCACACCGACCTCCCGATCGAGGAGCGCGGCCGTCTTCGCGTGCGCGCCGACCTCCGCGTCGGCTCGGACGACGAGATCATCAAGGACGCCTGGGGCGCCGGCGACGTCTCGGCCGTCCCCGACCTCACCGGCGGCGGCGTCGGCGGTTTCTGCGTGCCGAACGCCCAGCACGCGGTCCGCCAGGGCAAGCTGCTCGCGAAGAACATCATCGCGGACCTCCGCGGCGAGCTCCCGCGCCAGTACTTCCACAAGAACCTGGGCGCTGTCGCCGGCCTCGGTCTCGGCGTCGGAGTGTTCCAGTCCGGCAAGCTCGCCATCAAGGGTCTCCCCGCCTGGTTCGCGCACCGTGGATACCACGGCCTCGCGATGCCGAGCTGGGAGCGCAAGTGGCGCGTGCTGTGGGGCTGGTGGAACAACTTCTGGCTCGGACGCGACATCGTCTCGCTCGCAGCGACGCAGCACCCGCGCGCCGTCTTCGAGGAGTTCGCCGCCCGTCCCAAGCCCGCCGTGGCAGAGGCCCCCGCGGCCCCGGCGGTCGACGCTCCGAAGAAGGCTCCGGCCAAGAAGTCCGCTCCGAAGGAGCCGGCCGAGGTTGCAGCCAAGTAGCAGCAGAGTGTGAACAGAAGGGCCCGGTGCGAGCGATCGCACCGGGCCCTTCGGCGTTTCGGGCGTCGCGGTGCGGGGCGGTCAGCCCTCGACCACCGCGCGACCCTGCGTGAGGTCTCGGACCGCATCCCGTGCTGTTGCGGCCTGTGACGTCGGCAGCCGCAGCGTGAACCGCACCGCCTCTGCGTACTCCGCGTCTCCGGTCTCGTAGCCTTCACCGTCCGCCCAGCGCCGCACACGCTCGGCGTCGCCGTACTCGGCCGCGATCACGAGCACCGTCTCCGGCACGCGCTCGACGACGGGTGCGTCGACCAGGGCGGCGGCGATGGCGTCGGTGTACGCGCGCACCAGGCCGCCCGCTCCGAGCTTCACCCCGCCGAAGTACCGCACGACCGCCCCGAGCACGCCGTCGAGGTCGTGGTGCCGCAGCACCTCCAGGATGGGGCGCCCCGCCGTGCCGGACGGCTCTCCGTCGTCCGACATCCCGGAGTGCCCGCCCGCCAGCAGCGCCCAGCAGACGTGGTTCGCTCCCGGATGCGCGGCGCGCAGCCGTGCCACCTCGGCCAGCGCGGCCTCCCGGTCGGCGACGGGCGTTGCCAGCGCGATGAAACGGCTGCGACGCACCTCGACCTCCGCGGTGACGGGGGAGGAGAGCGTGAACGGACTCATCCTTCCGCCATCTCCCACAGCACCCGGGCGGCTTCGGCGAGAGCCGCGCGCTCGGCGGGTGTGCGTTCGGCGAGCTGCGCGTCCAGCCAGGCGTGGCGCCGGGCGCGTGCATCCCCGGCGACCCGGTGTCCGTCCGGGGTGGGGGTGAACAGCACGCGCCGCCCGTCCGCCGGATCTGTCTCCCGCACCACGTAGCCGAGGCCGACCAGGCGGTTGACCGTCTGGCTCATCGAGGCGGCGGTGACGCGCTCGTGCTCACTCAGCGCGGTGAGCGTGGTGGGGCCGTAGCGGTGCAGGTGGCCGAGGACGGACATCGCCGCGTCTCCGAGTTCTCCGCTGGCGCGTTCGGCGCGCAGACGGCGGTAGCTCCGGGCGATCGAGCGGGTGAGCCGCTCCCCGAGGTCGTCCGAGGGGAGGGTGTCGCTTGCGTGTGCATCCACGGGTGATTAGTATACCTAAAGAAATAGTTCACACGCGTAAAGCATCCGGGAGGATGAGACGGACACAGGCACGGAGAGCACAGGCACCGAGAGCACGCACGCGGTGCGCGCGCGCACGCCGTTCGGGTGGCGGTTCACCGCACCACTCCTCCTCGGCTCCACGCTGAACCCGATCAACAGCTCGATGATCGCGACCGGGCTGCTGAGCATCGGCCTCGACTTCCACCTCGGGCCGGGTCAGACGGCCAGCCTCATCTCGGTCCTCTATCTCTGCAGCGCGGTCAGCCAGCCCACGATGGGCAAGCTGGCCACCCTGTTCGGGCCGCGCCGCGTGTTCATGGCCGGGGCGATCATCCTGCTGGTGGCGGGCATCGTCGGTGCGGCGGCGCCCGGTTTCGGCTTCCTGCTCCTCTCCCGCGCGCTCATCGGCATCGGCACCTCCGCCGCCTATCCGACCGCGATGGCCCTGGTGCGCCGCCGGGCCGACGAGCACGGGATCGGCGTGCCGGCCCGCGTGCTCGGCAACTTCTCCATCGCCGCCCAGATCACCGCCGTGTTCGGGTTGCCGCTCGGCGGACTGCTCGCTGGGACGTTCGGCTGGCGCGCGCTGTTCTTCGTGAACATCCCGCTGGCGGTCGTCACGTTCGTGTTCACGCTGCTCGGCGTCGAGAAGGATGCGCCGCGCGAGCACCAGGGCGCCCGCGCGCTCCTGGCGTCGGTCGACATCCCGGGCATCGTGCTCTTCGCGGGCACCATCGTGAGCGCACTGGTGTTCCTGTCCGGGCTCGCCTCCCCGCTCTGGTGGCTGCTCCCCGTCGTCGCCGTCTTCGGTACTGGGCTGATCCTCTGGGAGCGGCGCGTGGCCAAGCCGCTGATCGACGTCCGGATGCTCGCGAGCAACCGCCCGCTGCAGCGCACCTACCTGCGCCAGACCCTCTCCGCCCTCGTCGTCTACTCGGTGCTGTACGGCACGAGCCAGTGGATGGAGCAGGCCGCCGGATACAGCGCGACGGCGGTCGGCCTCATCCTGTTGCCGCTGTCCGGTCTCAGCATCGTGATCGCCCGGGTCGCCTCCACCCGCGGCTGGGTGCGCTGGCCGCTCGTCATCGGCGCCGTCTCGGTGGTGCTGAGCGCCCTGGTGATGCAGTTCATGGACGCGGACGCGAGCATCTGGCTGCTGATCGGGATGTCCCTGCTGCTCGGCTGCGCCAACGGTTTCACCGGTTTCGCCAACCAGGCGACCCTCTACGTGCAGGCGCCCGCCGCCGAGATCGCGGTCGCCTCCGGGCTGTACCGGACGTTCGCCTACCTGGGCGCGATCTTCTCCTCTAGCCTGATCGGCATCACCTTCGGCCGTCAGGCCACGGACGCCGGCCTGCACACGCTCGGCTGGGTGCTCGGCGGCATCGGCGTGCTGCTGGTGCTGATCACGGTGCTCGACCGCCGCATCCCGGCCACCACCGCCGCGGCGGCGGTCGGCAGCAGAGCCTGAGTCGCGGCGGGTTTCCGCTATCCTCGGGAGCACCGTCGACGGGAGACCGCTGTGATCCGATTCCTCATCCGTGCCGCGATCTTCCTGGTGACCGCGGCCATCGGGCTGCTCGTCGCCGGCTGGCTGGTGCCGGGCGTGCGGCTGGAGTGGGGCGGCTTCCTCGTGGCGGCGATCGTGTTCGCGATCGCTCAGAGCATCCTGTCGCCGTTCGTGTTCAACATCGCGCGCAAGTACGCCTCAGCACTGCTCGGCGGCATCGGACTGGTGTCGACCTTCCTGGCGCTGCTCGTCGCGAGCCTGTTCCCCGGCGGCATCCACATCGACGGCGCGACCGGCTGGGTACTCGCCACCCTGGTGGTGTGGATCGTCACGGCGCTCGGCGGCTGGCTGCTGCCGATCCTGTTCCTGAAGAAGCGGGTCGTCACCGCGCGGTGAGTGGGGCGGTGCGCTGGGGCTGGCGGCGCGGCTACGGCCGCGAGCCAGCCACTTCCGTCGCGCCGACCAGCGTGGCGAAGTTGCCGGACAGCGCGGCCATGAACGCCGCGTGCACCGCCTCGCCCGGCACCGTCGTGCCGCCGAACGTCAGGTCGGGCGCTGCACAGGCATCGTGCACGAGGGTGACGGCGAACCCGAGGTCCGACGCCGCACGAACGGTCGAGTCGACGCACATGCTCGACATCATCCCGAGCACGACCAGCTCGTCGGGCGCGAGCGAGCGCAGGGTGTCCTCCAGGGACGTGCCGACGAACGCGTTCGGCTCGGCCTTCCGCAGAACGGGCTCGTCCCCGACGGGAGCGACGAGCGGATGGATCTCGACCCCGGCCGTCCCCGGCCGCATGAACGACGCATCCGGTGCATCCCACAGGTGCTGGATGTGCACGACGGGATCGCCCGCCTCCCGGAACGCCGCCAGCACCGCCGACGCCCGCTCGGCCGCCGCCACCGACCCGACCAGGGGATGCGCGCCGCCGGGGAAATAGTCGTTCTGGATGTCGATGATGACGAGAGCGCGAGTCATGGGAACCCTTCGATGCGCGGTGCCGGGGCGGCAAGTACCCCCAGTGGGACTCGAACCCACACTGAAGCGATTTTAAGTCGCCTGCCTCTGCCGATTGGGCTATGGGGGCCCGGCTTCCATCGTAGCGGCGCGGGTGCGGCGTTCTCGGAGGGGTGGCAGGCAGAGTAAGCGTGTGGAGTCGGGGAGCGGGCAACGGGGGAGGGCTCGGTTCACGCTGACCGTTTTTGTGTCGGCGGTGGCCGTGCTGGTGGCGTGGTTCTGGTTCGCGGTCGTCGTGGAGGACACCTGGGGCGACGAGTGCAAGGCGCGCGCCGCCGGGCAGAGCGGGGTGGGCCTGCTCGTCGCGCTGGGGGTGGTGCCGCTCGTGCTGGTCACGCTCGGCGCGGCGGCGGCGCTCGTCGCGTTCGCGCCCGGGAGGCGCGGCGCAAGGGTGCTGCGCGGGCTCATCGCGACGGTCGTCCTCACCGCTGCCGGGCTGCTCCTCGCGTGGTGGGCGAGTGGCGGGATGCTCGTCGCGCACCTCGCGCTCGGCTCCGGCTGCCTGGGCTGAGCGGCGCGAAGGCGGACACCGCCGTCGCACCGCCTCGCCGGGGCTCAGTGCATCCCGACCGGCCCGCCCCCACCGGCACCGCTACCACCACCATCCGCAGGGATGCGCCGCCCCCAGATTGCGAACAGCACCAGCGCCGCGGCCGGGAACGCCGCCCCGAGCAGCAGGGACGTGGAGATGCCGCGTGCCTCGCCGGAGGTGGCCGTGACCGCGATGAACACCGTGGTCAGGACCGCGACGCCGACGCTGCCGCCGAGCTGCTGCATCCCCTGCACCAGGCTGGATGCCGCGCTCACCTCGTCCGACGGGGCCTGCGCCATCGCGATCGACGTGAGCGGCGCGAAGGTCAGGCCGGCGCTGATGCCGAGCACGATCGCCGGGCCCAGGATGCCGCTGAGGAAGGTGCTGGATGCGCTCATCTGGCCCAGCCAGATCAGGCCGACGACCATGCCGCTGAGGCCGAGCACGCCGACCACCTTCTCGCCGACGCGGGGGAGCAGGTAGCGCGGGGCCAGCTCGTTGGTGATGAGCATCGCGCCGACGAACGGTAGAAGGGCGAGGCCGGTTCCGAGCGGGTCGAAGCCGAGCACCTTCTGTGTGAAGAGGGTCACGAAGTAGAAGAAGCCGAACATCCCGGCCGGGACCAGGAGCATCCCGAGCAGCGGTGCCGCCGTGCGCATCCGCGAGAAGAAGTGCAGCTGCACCACCGGGCTCGAGTGCTTGCGTTCGATGAAGATCAGGCCGACGAGGGATGCTGCGGCGATCACGAACGACGCGATCGACTGCACGTCGGTCCAGCCGTGGCTGGCGGCGCGGGTGAACGCGTAGACGAGGGCAACCATCCCGATCGTGGAGACGGCAGCTCCGCCCAGGTCGAGCTTCGCCGGAACGCGCTTCGTCTCGGTGAGGAACAGGGCGGCGCCCGCGATGATCAGGATGCCGATCGGCACGTTGACGAACATGACCCACTCCCAGCCGAAGCTGGTGGTGAGGATGCCACCGAGGATCAGGCCGATGGCGCCGCCGCTGCCGGCGGCGAGCACGAACAGGGACATCGCCCGTGCACGGTTCGCGCCCTCCGTGGTGTTGGCGACCAGCAGAACGAGCGTGCTCGGCGCGGCGATGGCGGCGCCGATGCCCTGCAGGATGCGGGCGGCGACCAGGATCTCCGGCGAGGGCGCGAAGCCGCCGAGGGCGGACGCGACGATGAACACGCCGACGCCCACGATCAGGGCGAGCCTGGCTCCGACGATCGAGCCGATCTTGCCGCTCAGCAGGATGAGGCCGCCGAACGCGAGCGCATACGCGGTGACCACCCACGACAGGTCGGTGGGGGAGAAGTGCAGTTCCTTCTGGATGTCGGGGAGGGCGACGTTGACGATGCTCGCGTCGACCACCAGCATCAGCTGCGTGATGAAGACGACGACGAGGCCGAGGGCCGGTCCGCGCAGCGAGGCACGGGATGCGCGGGAGGCGCTGGTAGTGACGGCGGGAAGCGGGGAGGTTGGTGGGTTCTCGTTGAGTTCGGTGGTCGACATATGGTGCGTTCCGTTCCGCGGGGCTTAGACTGCTATCCGGAGAGACTCTCCTCTTGAGTGATCAACAATATGGAGACTGTCTCCGCTTTGTCAATGGCGATGAAGTGAACAGGTCGAGAAGGAGTTCGAATGGGCGGCGACACCATCACCCAACCCAAGCCGTTGCGCGCGGACGCGCAGCGCAACTACGACAAGATCGTCAACGTGGCGTGCGAGGCGTTCGCCGAGAACGGCGTGCAGACGTCGCTCGACGACATCGCCAAGAAGGCCGGCGTCGGGGCGGGAACGCTCTACCGGCACTTCCCGACCAGGGAGTGCCTGCTCGCCGCTGCCCTCGTCGAGAGCAGGCAGGGCCTGGATGCCCGGGCGACGGAGCTGCTGACCAGGCCGGATGCGGGTGAGGCCCTCAACGACTGGCTGATCGACCTGGCCAGGCACCTGTCCAGCTACGACGGGCTGCCGGACTCGGTGGCGGACGCGGTCTGCGACCCGGAGTCGCCGCTGACGGCGCCCTGCAGTTCGATGAAGGTCGCCACCGCGCGCCTGCTCAGCAGGGCTCAGGATGCGGGTGCGGTACGGCCCGACGTCGTCGCCGACGACCTGTTCGTGTTCGCCAGCTCACTGGCGTGGGCGGCCAATAAGAGCGGATACACCCGCGACGATCTGCGCAGGGTGCTGAACCTGTTCGTCGCCGGGCTGCGCTGAAGCATCCGGAACGACTGACGCGTCCGGAACGAGCCGGATGCGGCGCGCCAGACGGCGCTCCGCGATCAGCGGTTGCGGTACGGCGACTTTGCCATCTGCACGAGGGCGGCCAGCGAGAGGCCGCCGCCGACGATGACGACGAGCCAAATGAATCCGATGAGCAATCCAGCCATGCATTCACGGTACACCGTCGGACGCTGGCGGACGCGCGTGGCGGGGCGGATACTGAGGCCATGATGCGCATCGGATCGATCGTGTGGGGTGTGCGGGACGTGCCGCGGGCCATCGAGTTCTGGACAGCGGCCATCGACTACCGGCCGCTGCGGGAGCCCGACGACGACTGGGCGATCCTGGTCCCGAACGCCGGGCACGGCCCGCAGCTGGCGATCACGCAGGTCTCCAGTGCGGCCGCCGAGCATCAGCGCCACCACCTGGACCTGTATGCGCTCGACCAGGGGGAGGAGGTCGAGCGCCTGCTGGGGCTCGGCGCATCCCGGGTGGACTGGGACTACGAGGAGGGCGCGGACTACGTGGTGCTCGCCGACCCGGACGGCAACAGGTTCTGCGTGGTGGCCGCCGGTGAAGCGGCGCGCGAGCACTGACCGCTGTGATGCGCGCTGACGGCGGCTGTGAGGACTTTCAGCGCGCGGAGAGGCTGCGTTCAAGCTTGCGGTGGAGAGTGTAAGCAGACGCCGAACTGGTGTGGTGTCTCCCGACCCGGTCGTGGCATCGATTCCCCGTAGCGCCACGGCCGGGTCCTTCTCGGCCGGCCTCATCCGGCGTCGGCGGAAGCGTCGACGCGGGTAGGCTCGTGCGGTGCCTTCCTCCCGCTGTCCCTGCCTGAGCGGCCAGCCGTACGACGAGTGCTGCGGTCCGCTGCACCGCGGTGAGCAGCCGGCGCCGACCGCCGAGCGGCTGATGCGGTCGCGGTTCTCCGCGTTCGCGCTCGGCGACGCCCCGTATCTGCTCCGCAGCTGGCATCCGTCGACCCGACCGCAGACGCTCGAACTCGACAAGGGTCTGCGCTGGTACCGGCTCGACATCGAGCGCACCGAGCGCGGCGGCCCGTTCGACCGGGACGGCGTCGTGGAGTTCTCCGCCTACTACACGGGCACGGAGCGCGGGGTGCAGCACGAGGCATCCCAGTTCCTGCGCGAGGGCCGGGACTGGTACTACGTGGATGCGCTCTAGCGCGACGGCTCCACGTACTTCTCCCACAGCCAGACGCACACGCTGAGCGCGGCGAACGCGAAGGCGGCGATGGCGATGACGAGCGTGCTCTGCCCCGTCTCGACGAGGGAGGCGACGGGAAGCAGCAGCGCGAACAGCAGGGTGTAGACGACCAGCGCCAGTCCGACCCAGATGCCGCGCGACCACTGGAACACCTGTCGTCCGGCGAGCCCGCCGATCGGCAGCAGGGCGATGGCCGCGGAGCCGAGGCCGAGCAGCGACACCGCGTTGGCGAGTTCGCGGAAGAACGCGGAGACCACGCCGGTCGGCTCGGGCAGCAGGCCGACGGTGAGCCAGGCAATCACGCCGAGCACGGCGACGCCGGCCAGCTGGACGGCGGCGACCCTGCCGCGCGCCACCCTCCCGGCCGCACCGGCGAACGCGACGCCGAGGATCAGCCCGAACAGGAGGGCGGGCTGCAGCCCGATCAGCCGCGAGGCGACGGCAGCGACGCCGACGATGATGAGCATCGACGGCCGGAAGATCATGGTCGCCCGACCGCCGCCGAAGTGCGGGGAGGTCCAGCGCGCGACGGCCACCCAGACAGCGTTCACCGCGGCCAGCGCGACCGCGATGGCGAGGATGACGCGCAGGTATGCCCCCGCGTCGTCGACCGGGCTGGACAGGGTCACGAGGGCTGCCGCCGCGACGAACGCCGTCGGGATCAGCCACGGGCTGCGCGGGGCGGCAGCTCCGGATGCGGCGTCCGCCGACGCAACGGAGCCCCCGGATGCACCGATTCCGGATGCACCGGCCCCGGATGCACCGACGCGGGATGCCCCGGCAGCGTCCGCGTCGCGCAGCTCCGCCCTGCTGCGGTTGCGTCCGAAGATGCTCGCCCGGGTCCGCGCGGCGCGTCCGTCGCGTTCGCGCGCGACGGTCACCGCGAGCAGCCGGGCAGGCAGCGCGAGCAGCAGGAGGGCGGCGACGGCGAGCAGGAGCGACCGCAGCCAGCCCGGGAAGGCGGCGGCGGAGACGACAGGGGCCGACGCGCTGGTGAACGGTGTCCCCATCCAGTCCGGCCGGGTAGGGGCGCCGTTTCCGCTGTACGGGTCGAACGGCGTCGGGCTCGGGGTCGTGCCGGGCGGCACGACGGGGACGGCCGGCGAGGGTGTCGTGTGCGGGGAGGGTGTCGTGCTCGGCGACTCGGGAGACGTGCTGGGCGACGGGGCGGCGTTGAGGACGGTGATCGCGACCGGGTTGGATCCACCGCTGACATTGCCCGCCGCATCCCGTTGCAGCGCGGAAACGGTGAACCGTCCTGCGCCGAGCGCTCCGGTGCACGACCAGGCCGTGCCGCGCACGACGGCCGTGCACACCACGATGCTGCCGTTGTCGTCGCTGCCGTACACGGTCACCTTCGCGGCGTCCTCTCCTGTGCCGGAGAAGGCGAGCGGGCGGCCGACCGGGGTCTCCGTGCCCGGGGCGGGGGAGCCGATGCGCGGTGCGGCGGGAGGCGTGGTGTCGACGGTGATCGCGACGGGCGCGCTCCTGCCGGAGGACTGGCTGGAGAACGGCGCGCGCTGCGTCGCGGTGATCGTGTGCTTTCCGCTCGGCAGCGGCTTGCTCAGCACGCAGCCCCAGGTGCCGGTGGAGTCGGCGGGGAAGGAGCAGGTGGAGCCGTTCTCGGCGCGGACCGTGACGGTCGCCCCCGGGTATGCCGTGCCGTGCACGCCGCCGCCGGAGACGAGGGTGCCGTTCTGGGCGGCGATGACCGGCGGGGAGAGCACATCCACCCGGTCGGAGGCTTCGAGGCCGTTGTTGCGCGACTCGGCGCGGACAACGACGCCCGGTCCGTCCGGTGGAGTGGAGAGCGCGCAGGACCAGTCGCCGCTCGCGTTCACCGGGGCGTCGCAGCGGGCGCCGGCCGTGCTCCCGGCTCCGGCGGAGACGTGGATGAGGTCGCCGGGCGTGCCGGTGCCGGACACGGTGAGCGGGAAGGAGGTGACGAGACCGGAGGGCAGCTGGTCGATCGTCGGAGGGCCGGGAGTCGGCGGCGGGGAGGTGGGGGGAGCGGTGTCGGACGGTGCTGCGCTCGGGGTGGTGTCTGCCGGCGAGGTCTGTGATGGCGAGGTCTGCGATGGCCTGGACAGCTGCGGGGAGTTCTGGGCCGGTGCGCCGGAGGAGGGTGACGGCGATGGCGTGGAGGTGGCGGCGCTGGCCGGGGCGACGACGCCGACGGCTCCGAGGAGGGCTGCGCTCGCGAGGCCGACCACGATCAGGGCACCGACAAGCAGCCCGGACGACCCCCTCGGCCGGACTGGTGGCGACACATCAGACGAAAACACCCGCATTCCACCCCATTTCAGGTGGCGCGCCCCCCTTCTGTCAAACTCCCGAGCCGGATTTACGGCATACTGACAACTGGGTCAACCGTCCCACTCTTCGCGCGAGGATGCGCAAGGAGCCCGCGCTGAGGAGTCCGCCGTGACACGTATCTCCGCCGTGGAACGCCGCACCGCGCTGGTGCAGGCCGCCCTCTCCGTCGTCGCGCGCGACGGCGTGGCCGCCGCGACCACGCGCAAGATCGTCGCGGAGGCCGGGATGTCCCTCGCCAGCTTCCACTACGCCTTCACCTCGCGCGACGAACTGATGGCCGAACTCGTCAACACGGTGGTCGACGGCGAGCAATCCGCGTTCGCCCCCGTGTTCGAGCAGCAGGTCGCCGAGCAGGATGCCCACGAGCAGGCTGCGCCCCGCGCCGAGCCGCCGACGATGCGGGATGCGGTGCGCGCCGGGCTCGAACACTACTTCGCCGCCGTCCGCGCCGACCCCGACCGCGAGAAGGCGATGTTCGAGCTCACCCAGTGGGCGCTCCGCGAACCCGGCTTCGCGCCGCTGGCCCGTCGCCAGTACGACCGCTACTTCGAGGTCGCGGAGCGCGCCGTCGTGCAGGCGGCGGCGATCACCGGATGCACGTGGTCGCGCCCCACCGCCGAGGTCGCCCGCCTGCTCGTCGTCCTCACCGACGGCCTCACCGTCGCTTGGCTCGTCACGAGGGACGACGACGCCGCCCAGGCCACCATCGACTTCGCCGCCGACGCGGTGGCGACGCTCGCGACACCCAGCGAGAAACCGGCACGTGTCCTGTCCACCCTCGACCCGAACGCAGGAACCCGATGACAGAACTTTCAGCTCCGGCGGTCTTCGCCGAGCCCACCCGCCGGGTCACCGGCCGCTGGATCGCGTTCTTCGCGATCGCCTGGCTCGGCATCTGGATGGCGCAGCTCGCGCCCATCCAGAAGCTGCTGCCCGACCAGGTGCAGAAGCAGCTGGACACCACGTACTGGGTCGACAACGTGGTGGTGTTCGGCATCATCTCGGGCATCTCCGGAGTCTGCGCGATCGTCGCGTACCCGCTCACCGGCGCCCTCTCCGACCGCACCACCAGCCGCTTCGGCCGTCGCAGGCCGTGGATCGCGGCGGGCGCCGTCGTGTTCGCAGTCTCGCTCATCCTGCTCGGGCTGCAGACCTCCATCGTCGGGATCGGCGTGTTCTGGTCGCTCGCGCTCACCGGGTTCTGCATCCTGACCGCAGCCCTCACCGCGACGATCTCCGACCAGGTGCCCGTCGGCCAGCGCGGCTACGTGTCCGGCTGGATCAGCGCCCCACAGGCCATCGGGATCATCCTCGGCGTCTCGCTCGTCACCTACGTGTTCGTCGGTGCGGTGTTCGGATACACGGCGATGGCGGTGCTGCTGCTCGTGCTCGTCGTGCCGTTCCTCTTCCTCCCCGACGCCGTGCTCCCTCCGCACCTGCGCCAGCGAATGACGTTCCGCGGGATCGTCGAGAGCCTGTGGATCTCGCCGCGCGAGCATCCCGATTTCGGCTGGACGCTGCTCAGCCGCGTGCTGGTCAACTTCGGCAACGCGTTCGGCACCTCTCTGCTCCTCTACTTCCTGGAGTTCGGGCTGCACGACAAGAACGCCGACGACGACCTGCTCGTCCTCATCCTGATCTACATGGTGTTCGTGATCGTCGCCTCGCTGGTGATGGGCCGCTGGTCGGACAGGATCGGGCGGCGCAAGGCGTTCGTGTTCCTCTCCTCGGCCATCCAGGGCGTCGCGGCGCTGCTGCTGGCGTTCGTGCCGGAGCTGTCGGTGGCGATGGTCGCCGCCGGGCTGCTCGGGCTCGGCTACGGCTGTTTCCTCTCCGTCGACCAGGCGCTCGCCACCCAGGTGCTGCCCGACCCGGAGAACCGGGGGAAGGACCTCGGCATCATGAACATCGCCACCGCCGTCCCCCAGGCGATGGCCCCGCTGATCGGCGCGGGCATCGTCGCTGCGCTCGGCGGTTTCGTCGGGCTGTTCGTCCTCTCCGGTCTGTTCGCGTTCGCGGGTGCTCTCGCGGTCGCACGAGTGAAAGCGGTGCGCTGATGACCTTCTCCATCGACCTCAGCACGAAGCCCACGCCGGCCGAGCGTACCTGGACCACTCCGGATGCGTTCTGGCCGTCCCTGTCGGCCGCGACCGCCCGGCTCGACCCGGCGCTCGCCGTGCTGCACCTGCCGGCGCTGCGGCACAACACCCACGACATGCTGCGCCGGGCCTCTGGGAAGCCGATCAGGGTCGCATCCAAGTCGGTGCGGGTGCGCTCGGTGCTGGATGCGGTGCTCGCGGTCCCCGGATACGCCGGCGTCCTCGCGTACACGCTGCCCGAGGCGCTCTGGCTGGCGGAGGGGACGGACGGGCATCCGCCGATCGAGGATGTGGTGGTCGGCTACCCGACCGCCGACCGCGTCGCCATCGCACGGCTGGCGTACGCCCCCGAGCTGGCGGAGCGCGTGACGCTCATGGTCGACTCCGTGGCCCACCTGGACTTCATCGACGCGGTCGTCCCCCCGGCGCAGCGGCAGAGCATCCGGTTGTGCATCGAGTTGGATGCGTCCTGGCTGAGCCCGGTGCTCGGCCACATCGGCGTGTTCCGGTCTCCGTTGCACACGCCGGCCGCCGTGCGTGAGCTGGCGGAGGCGATCGTGCGCCGTCCCGGCTTCACCCTGGTCGGCATGATGGCCTACGAGGCGCAGATCGCCGGGCAGGGCAACAACCCGCCCGGCAGGCCGGCGTGGGGTGCGACGCTGCGCTGGATGCAGAAGAACTCCGGCGCCGAGCTGCTCGACCGGCGCGGCCAGGCGGTCGCGGCCGTGCGCGAGATCGCGGACCTCGAGTTCGTGAACGGCGGAGGGACAGGGTCGCTGGAGTTCACGGCGTCGGACGAGTCCGTCACCGAAATCGCCGCGGGGAGCGGACTGTTCGGCGGCTACCTGTTCGATTCGTACACCGGGTTCCGTCCAGCGCCTGCCGCGTCGTTCGCGCTGTCCGTCGTGCGGCGGCCGGGCCCGGATGTTGCGACCATGCTCGGCGGCGGCTGGATCGCCTCCGGTCCTCCCGGTGCGGACAGGATGCCCAAGATCGAGTGGCCGACCGGGCTGTCGATGGTGGCCAGGGAGATGGCGGGCGAGGTGCAGACGCCCGTCACCGGGGTGGCGGCCGGGGTGATGCGCGTCGGCGACCGGGTGTGGCTGCGGCACACCAAGTCGGGCGAGCTGAGCGAGCACGTCGACGAGTTCCACCTGATCGACGCGGTCGACGGCCGCGCTACCGTGGTCGGAGCCGTCCCCAGCTATCGCGGCGACGGAAAGGTGTTCCTGTGACGGCGACCGGCGCCCTCTGGCGCAACTGGGCCCGCACGGAGCAGGTCCGTCCCACCCGCGTCGAGCGCCCGGCCGACGCCGATGCCGTGCAACGCGCGGTCGCGGCGGCGGCGAGACAGGGGATGCGCGTCAAGGCCGTCGGCGCCGGGCACAGCTTCACCGGCATCGCGGTGGCTCCCGGGGTGCAGCTCGACCTGTCCGCCCTGCGTGGCATCGTCGACGTCGACGTGGAGCGCGGCCGGGTGACGCTCGCGGCGGGCACCCACCTGCACGAGCTGCCCCGGCTGCTGCGCCAGCACGGCCTCGCGCTGGAGAACATGGGCGACATCGACCGGCAGACCATCGCGGGCGCGACCTCCACGGGAACCCACGGCACCGGCGGAGGCTTCGGCGGCCTCGCGACCCAGATCGTCGGCGCCACGCTGGTGACGGGCACGGGCGAGGTGCTGACGGTGAACGAGACCAGTAACGCGGAGCTCTTGCCCGCCGTGCGTCTCGGCCTCGGCGCGCTCGGCGTTCTGGTCGACCTGACCATCCAGTGCGTCCCCGCCTACCTCCTGCAGGCGGTCGAGCGGCCGGAGCCGCTGCAGCACACGCTCGACACCTTCCTCGAACGCTCGGCAGCGGAGGACCACTTCGAGTTCTACTGGTTCCCGCACACCGAGACGGCGCTCACCAAGACGAACACGCGGCTCCCGCTCAGCGCCCCCGCCGCGCCGCTGCCCGCCTTCGGCCGCTGGGTCGACGACGAGCTGCTCGCCAACGGCCTCTACCGCGGGGTCTGCGCCGTCGGCACGATGGCCCCGGCGATCATCCCGCCGTTCAGCCGCCTGGCGCAGAAGCTCACCGGCAACCGCGACTTCACCGACGTCTCTCCCCGCGTCTTCGTGACCAACCGCACCGTGCGCTTCCGCGAGATGGAGTACGCGATCCCGCGGGCGGCGGTGCCCGGCGCCCTCGCAGAGGTCAAAGCGCTGATCGAGCGGCGCGGCTGGCGCATCTCGTTCCCGGTGGAGGTGCGCTCCGCCGCCGCGGACGACAACTGGCTGTCGACGGCATACGGCCGTGAGACCGGATACATCGCCGTGCACCGCTACTACCGCGAGGACTCGACGGAGTACTTCGCGGCGGTGGAGGAGATCATGATGGCCCACGACGGCCGTCCGCACTGGGGCAAGCTGCACACCAGGCACGCCGAGTCGCTGCGCGCGGCGTATCCGCGGTTCGACGACTTCCTCGCTGTGCGCGACCGGCTGGATCCCGAGCGCCGCTTCGAGAACGTGTACCTGCGGCGGGTGCTGGGGGAGTGACCGATGGATGCGCGGTGTCCCCAAAGCGGGTGCCGCGTGTCCAGGGGACGGCCCGGTGAGGAAGCCTCGGATTTCCGCGTGATTCCGCGGAAAACGCCGTGATTCCGGCGATCTGCGGTGGTCGATGGGGTGACGCGTGTGACTCGTGTGACGGGCGTGATTCTTGACACGTCCTCATTTCCCTGGAAAACTCCCTGCTAGCTGTGAATCGCCTGTGAGTTGTTGAGAATAATTCATCTTCAGGGAGCCCGCCGATGTCCGACCGCATAACCCGTTCCGCCCGCCCCATCGCACGCTTCGGCCCCGCGCTCGCCGCGGTCGCGCCGTTCTCCACCCCGGGGGTGACGTCCGCACCCCCGGACGATTCGGGGTGCGGTCCCTGCCCCGGTGCAACGCTCGTGCTGACCCCATCGGGAAACTGGGGTCGTCCCTAGCCGAGCTCTGACGGCATCCGTCCGACCACGGATGCCGTCGGCGAAACGATCGCGGCGTCGACCGCCTCCGGTGTCGGGCACTCGGAGGCGTCGGCGCCGCGTCGTCGTTCCCGCCGAGGTCCTGTCGATCGCCTCCGCTAGGCGGTGCGGCGCTGGAGGGTGAGGGAGCCGAAGACGATCGCGGCCAGTGCGAACGCGCCGATGATGAGCAACTGGCCACCCACATACGCGGCGTCGTGCGTGTCGTTCGCCACCGCGTTCAGCGCGTCGATGGCGTGCGAGAGCGGGAGCCAGTCGCTGATGATGTGCAGCGCATCCGGCAGCTGGTCGCGCGGGATGAAGATGCCGCCGAGCAGGATCTGCGGGAACACCAGCGCCGGCATGAACTGCACCACCTGGAACTCCGTGCGGGCGAACGCGCTCACGAACAGGCCGAGCGTCGTGCCGAGGATCGCGTCGGCGAGCGCCACCGCGACCAGCAGCCACACGCTGCCCTTGATGTCGAGCCCGCACACCCACACCGCGTACGCGACGGCGACCAGCGTCTGCACCACGGCCAGCAGCCCGAACGCGAGCGTGTATCCCAGGATGAAGTCCGCCTTGCCGAGCGGCATCGACAGCAGGCGTTCCAGGGTGCCGGTGCGCCGTTCGCGCAGCGTGGTGATGCTCGTCACCAGGAACATCACGATGAACGGGAACAGCGCGAGCATCGCCGGGCCGATGGTCGAGAACACGCCGGTGTCCGTGAAGATCCAGGCGACCAGTCCGATCAGCAGGCTCGGCACCACCACGAGGAGGGCGATGGTGCGCGGGTCGTGCCGGATCTGCGTCAGCACGCGGCCGGCGGTGGCGATGGTGCGGGTGCCGTTCATCGCTCGCCCCCGTCGGCGTCTGTCCCGGTGCCCGCTGCATCCGGTGCATCTGGTGCGTCCGCCGCATCCGGCGCATCCGGGAGGGCGTGCTTGGGATGGCGGCGGCGGATCAGCGCCAGGAACGCGCCCTCCGCATCCTCTGCCCCCGTCGACGCCAGCAGGGAGGCGGGCGTCTCGTCGGCGAGGATCGCCCCGTCGCGCATCAGCAGCAGCCGGTCGCAGCGGCTGGCCTCGTCCATCACGTGGCTCGAGATGAGCAGGCTGGTGTCCGCGTCGGCGAGCCGGTGGAACAGCTCCCACAGCTCCACGCGGAGGAGGGGGTCGAGGCCCACCGTCGGCTCGTCGAGTACGAGCAGGTCCGGCGCGCCGAGCAGTGCGGCGGCGAGCGAGACCCTGCTGCGCTGGCCGCCGGAGAGGGTGGAGACCAGCTGCCCGGCGTTGGCGCCGAGGTCGGTCGCCTCGATGGCGCGGTCCACATCGGCCTTCGCCGCACCGAGGATGCGCCGGAAGTACGCGAGGTTCTGCTGCACCGTCAAGTCGTCGTAGACGCTCGCGGCCTGCGTCACGTAGCCGACGCGGTGGCGGAGCCCGGGCGATCCCGCCGGCTCGCCCAGCACCTCGACGGTACCGCCCGCCACCCGCTGCACGCCGACGATGGAGCGCATCAGGGTGGTCTTGCCGCAGCCACTCGGCCCGAGCAGCCCGACCACCTCGCCGCGCGGGATGCGCAGGGTCAGCCCGTCCAGGATCGTCGCTTTCCCGCGGCGCACCGTGAGGCCGTCGACGGAGATCGCGCTGGCCGCCATATTCATCATGTGATGAATTATTCGCTCCGAGTCCCGGCGCGTCAAGGACTACGGCAGCTGCTGCGTCCCAGCGCTCCCCGGACGCACCGTGCCGCCCTGCACATCCCCGAACAGATGCCACTGGATCACCGGCCCGATGCGCCGCGCGAGCTCGTCGGCGTCGGCGTGCGCCACCGGTTCCAGCTTGAGCACGAACCGGGTGAGCATCAGCCCCACCAGCTGGGAGGCGGCCAGATTGGCCCGCAGATCGGCGTCGTCTCCTCCGGCCAGGGCGGCGAGCCGCACGAACACCTCCCTGGTCAGGAACTCCTTGAGCATCCTGCTGCCCGGCCCGCTGCCGAGGGCCGTGCGCAGGATCGCCACGATGCGCGCCTGCGACCGGGCGTCGTCGAGCTGCCGCACCAGCAGTCGCACGATCGAGGCGCCGACCTCGTCGCGCGGACCGGCGAGGATCACGCCCAGGATGCGGTCGGGCCGCAGCGGTGCATCCAGCGACGCGGTGAAGAGGTCGGCCTTGTCGTCGAAGTAGTGGTGGACGAGCGCCGAGTCCACTCCGGCCCTCCGCGCGATGGCCCTCAGGGACGCCGCGTCGTAGCCGCGCTCGGCGAACTCCTCCGTCGCCGCCTTCAGGATGGCGGACTTGGCGGAGGCGCCGTCCCGCTGCTTGCGGGGACGGCCCCGACCGCGACGTTCGGCGACCTCACTCACCTGCCCATTGTGCACCCGGCGGAGCGGCGCCTGCCGAACCGCACCATGCTTGCTTTGAGAGTGGTGGGAACGCGGTGAGAGCGTCGCGGGCCGCCGTTAGGATGGGATCTGCGCCCAGTCGTCACGCGCCAGGACACCAAGGAGTACCCGAAAATGGAATGGCTCATCCCGGTCATCATCGTCGTCGTGATCGTCGCGATCATCGGGATCTACCTGTGGGCCACCTACAACTCGCTGGTGACTCTCAAGGTCCGCGTCGACGAGGCGTGGAGCGACATCACGGTGCAGCTCAAGCGTCGTGCCGACCTCATCCCCAACCTCATCGAGACGGTCAAGGGCTATGCGGCGCACGAGAAGGGCGTCTTCGAGTCCGTCACGCAGGCCCGCGCAGAGACGCTGTCCGCGCAGGGGCCGGCCGAGGCCTCCGTGGCCGAGGGTCACATGCAGAGCGCGCTGAAGAGCATCTTCGCGGTCGCCGAGGCATACCCGCAGCTGCAGGCGAGCCAGAACTTCCTGCGTCTGCAGGCCGACCTGGTCGACACCGAAGACAAGATCCAGGCGTCGCGCCGGTTCTACAACGGCGGAGTCCGCGAACTCAACACCAAGATCAAGGTGTTCCCGAACAACATCTTCGCCAAGCGCATGGGCTTCACGGAGCGCGACTTCTTCGAGGTCAGCGACCTCGCTGCGATCGCGGAGCCCCCGCGCGTCCAGTTCTAGCGGGCGGCGATGTATAGGGCGATAGCCAGGAACAAGCGCAATACGGTCTTCACGATCCTGCTGTTCCTGATCATCATCGGTGGCCTCGGCTGGCTCGCGAGCTTCATCTACCAGAGCTACACGATCCTCTGGGTCGTGGTCATCGGCGCCGTGCTCTACGCGGTGGTGCAGTACTTCCTGGCGAGCAGCCAGGCGCTGAGCATGTCGGGCGCCATCCCGATCACCAAGGCCGACAACCCGCGCCTGTGGAACATCGTCGAGAACCTGTCGATCACCACGGGCACGCCGATGCCGGCGGTCTACATCGTCAACGACCCGGCGCCCAACGCGTTCGCCACCGGGCGTGACCCCGAGCACGCGTCGGTGGCGGCCACCACGGGGCTGCTCGACATCATGACCGACGCCGAACTCGAAGGCGTCATGGCGCACGAGCTGGGGCACGTCCGCAACTACGACATCCGGCTGTCGATGATCGTGTTCGGCCTCACGGTCGCCATCGGCTTCATCGCCGACATCTTCCTCCGCATGGCGTTCTTCGGCGGCATGGGCAACCGCAACAACAACAATGGCGGCGGGGGAGGCGGCAACCCGGTCATCCTGGTCTTCGGCCTCATCGCCGCGATCATCGCCCCGCTGGTCGCCACCCTGGTGCAGCTGGCGGTCTCCCGTCAGCGCGAATACCTCGCAGACGCCACGGGCGCGATGACCACCCGGCACCCGGATGCGCTGGCCAGCGCTCTGCTCAAGCTCGAGGCGTACGGCCGTCCGATGCAGAAGCAGAACTCGTCGATGGCGCACCTCTGGATCGCCAACCCGCTGAAGCCCAGCCTGATGAGMCGCCTGTTCAGCACCCACCCGCCMATCCCCGAGCGCGTCGACCGCCTCGAGAAAATGGGCTCCACCTTCTAGTCGCTGCGCGCGGCGTCAGTCGAGCTCGGCGGTGCCCGCGTAGCGGTACGGGATGCGCGTGGACGACAGGCGCGGCGCATCCACCGGGTGCCACAGCGTTCCGACGTTCTGGCCGTCGACGGTGGAGACGTCGCGGATCGGGTCGGCGGGCTGACCGTCGATGTAGCTCTGCACGACCTCCGCGTAGACGGTGTCGTCCGGGTTCAGGAGCACGGCGACGTAGTGGTCGGAGGCCCGCACCTCGGAGGCGGGCACCCAGGTGCTCCCGTCGAACTGCACCATCGTGCTGCCGTCCTGAGCGCCGCCCGGTCTGACTCCGGTGACGAACCCGTCCACCCAGCGGTCGCCGTCGCGATACGCGTAGAGCTCGCGCATCGGCGATTCGAAGTCGGCCTCATCGGCCCCGGCAGCATCCAGATACTCCAGCGGTGAACTCATGCCCGCACCCTACGCCTGCCCGCCGTCCCTCCCCAAGCACCGAGCCGAGACGGGCGCGGCCGGTCAGAGGGCGGCGGCGAGGAGCGGGGCCAGGTCGCCGCGGTGCGGGACCGTGACGGCGACCTCGTCGAGGCCCTGCCAGGCGGCGGTCGTGCGCAGCAGCGGCACCAGGCGCTCGACCGTCTCGGCGGGAGCGCCGGGCTCCGACCACGCCGACTGCACGCGCAGGATGCGCGCCTGCCGGTCGCTCTTCAGGTCGATGCGGCCCACCACGCGGTCGTCGAGCAGGATGGGCAGCGTGTAGTAGCCGAAGATCCGCTTCTCCGCGGGGGTGTAGATCTCGATGCGGTAGTGGAAGTCGAACATGCGCAGCGCCCGGTCGCGATACCAGACCACGGGGTCGAACGGGGAGAGCAGGGCGGTCGCCGACACGCTGCGGGGGAGCCGCGCATCCCGGTGCAGCCAGGTCTTCTCCGGCCGTCCGTTGCGCTCCCAGCCGCCGACCGTCACCGGGATCAGCTCCCCGGCGTCCTCCAGTTCCTGGATGGCGGCCATCGCCGGTGCGCGCTTGATGCGGTAGTAGTCGCCCAGGTCGCCCGCCGTTCCGATGCCGTGCGCGACCGCGGAGCGCCGGATGAGCTCGCGCACCGCATCCGGAGTCGTCACCGTGGTGTCGAGCACCGACGAGGGCAGCACGTCCTCCGCGAGCGCGTACCTCCGCTGGAACCGGGTGCGCCCGGCCACGGCCACCTCGCCGAACAGGAAGAGGAACTCCAGCGCCCGCTTCACGTCCGACCAGCCCCACCACGGCCCGGCCCGCTTGTTGGCGTCGTGCTCGATCTCCCCGGCGACGAGCGGCCCGCGCGACGCGAGCTCGGTGCGCAGCCAGTCGACCGTGGAGGCGTTCCGCTGATACCAACTGTCCGGGTCGGTGCCGTGGCGCTCGCGGTACGCCGCCATCCGCCACCGGAACAGCGGCCAGTCCTCGCGCCGGATGAACCCGGCCTCGTGCGGCCAGTATTCGGTGTGCGGCGATTTCGCCGCGAACGTCAGCTTGTCGAGCAGCGCCTTGTCGTAGGCGCCGACCCGCGCGAACACCGGCAGGTAGTGGCTGCGCTCGAACACGTTGACCGAGTCGATCTGCAGCAGGTTGATGCGGTCGATCACCCCGTTGAGCTGCCGCGTTCCGACGGTCGATGGATGCGGGCGGCCGAACCCCTGCGCGGCCAGGGCGATGCGCCGTGCGAGCGCGGGGGAGACCTTTTCAACCACACCGTCGACCATAGCGGGAACCGCGGACAGTCCTTCCCCGGTCGTTCACCTTCCGTCCATCGACGGCACCCCGACCGGTCGAACGACCGCCATACGTTTGCACCGGCCCGGATGGGAATCCGTGTGTCCCGCGACCGAACGCGGGACGACCACCCTGGCACCCCACACTGGAGGAACTGTGACCATCAAGCGCGCACGCGTCGCCGGCCTTGCCGCCGCGGCCACCGTCGTCGCACTCTCGCTCGCCGCCTGCACCGGCGGGGCGAACGCAGCAGACCCGACATCGTCGAAGGACATCGCGACCGCTGCCGACGCGAAGGCTGCCGGCGGCATGGATGCGCTCGTCGCCGCCGCGAAGAACGAGGGCACCCTCAACATCATCGCGACGCCGGGCGACTGGGCGAACTACCAGGAGATCTTCGACGGCTTCACCAAGAAGTACGGCATCACGATCAACCCCAGCCAGGACAGCGCATCCAGCCAGGAGGAGATCGACGCGGCCAAGAAGCTGAAGGGCCAGGACACCGCTCCGGACACCTTCGACATCGGCTCGTCCGTCGCCCTCGCCAACACCGAGTACTTCGCGCCGTACAAGCCCACCGGCTGGGACGACATCCCGGCCAACGAGAAGGAGTCCACCGGGCTCTGGAAGGTCGGGTACTACGGCGTGATGGCGGTCGGCTACGACGCCAACAAGATCAAGTCGGCGCCGAAGAGCCTCGACGACCTGCTCGGCTCGGAGTACAAGGGTGCCGTCGCACTGAACGGCAACCCCACGCAGGCGGCAGCAGCAGCCGGCGCCGTCGCGTTCGCCGACCTGCAGGCGGGCGGAACCCTCGACGACCTCAAGCCGGGCGTCGACTGGTTCGCCAAGCTGAAGAAGGCGGGCAACTGGAACGCCGCGGACGGCAAGCCGAACACCATCGCCTCCGGCGAGACCCCGGTGCTGCTCGACTGGTCGTTCAACCAGAAGGGCTACACCACCTCCGACACCATCAAGGGCGGTGGCGTGAACTGGAAGTACACCGTGCTTCCCGGCACCGCGTACGTCGGCTACTACAACCAGGCCATCAACAAGGACGCCCCGCACCCCGCGGCCGCGCGCCTCTGGGAGGAGTACCTCTACAGCGACGCCGCCCAGAACGCGTGGCTGAAGGGCGGGGCGTACCCGGCCCGCGTGGATGCGATGGAGAAGGCCGGCACGCTGAACAAGGCCGACTTCCCTGGCAAGCTCGACAAGACCGCCGTCATGACGGACAAGCAGGCCACCGACGCCGGAACCCTGCTCAACGCCACCTGGGCGAACGCGGTCGGCTAATGACCGAAACGGTCGGCGCTGCTGCGCCGCCGCTGGAGCGCGACGGCGCCGGGGAGACCCGGCGCCTGTCGCTGCCCAGGGGCCTTCCCGCGATCCTCGGCCTCACGCCGTTCGCGTTCTATGTCGTCGTCTTCCTCGCCGTCCCGACGGTGATCGCGGTCGGCAGCGGGTTCGTGGATGCGGACGGCCGCTTCACCTGGGCGAACATCACCGGGCTCGCCGAGCCCGCGATCTTCGGTTCGTTCGTCGGCGCCTTCTTCCTCTCCGCGGTCACCGCGGTGGTGGGCGCCGTCGCCGGAGCGGCCCTCTGCTTCGCCATGCTGCGCTCGCGCCCGGGCGGTGCCACCCGCTCGCTTGTCGACTCAGCCAGCAGCGTGCTCGCCCAGTTCGGCGGTGTGATGCTCGCGTTCGCGTTCATCGCGACCATCGGCGCCCAGGGCCTCGTGACCGTGCTGCTGCGCAACCAGTTCCACATCAACATCTACGAGAACGGCGTCTGGCTCTACACGGTGCCCGGTCTCATCCTGCCGTACCTCTACTTCCAGATCCCGCTCATGGTCATCACGTTCATGCCGGCGCTCGAAGGCCTGAAGCCGCAGTGGCTGGAGGCGAACGCGACCCTCGGGGGGAGCCGCGCCACCTACTGGTTCCGGGTGGGCATCCCGGTGCTGCTCCCGTCGTTCCTCGGCAGCCTGCTGCTGTTGTTCGCGAACGCGTTCTCGTCGTACGCCACCGCGGCGGCGCTCGTCGGGCAGGCGAACAACATCGTCTCCCTGCAGATCCGCCAGGCCCTCATCTCCGAGACCGTCCTCGGCCGCGCCAACCTCGCCGGTGCGATGTCGCTCGGGATGCTCGTGGTGATGATCGTCGTCATGCTCGGATACTCCGCGCTCGCGTCCCGCACCGCCCGGTGGCAGCGATGAGCCGCCGCACGGCCCCGGCGCTCCGCTTCGGCCCGGGCCCGGTCACGCGCACGGTCATCTGGGTGATCTTCGGCCTGTTCTTCCTCATCCCGCTGTTCTCGATGGTGGAGTTCACCCTCCGCACGGCGAAGCCCGGCGTCTACAACATCGACAGGTGGGTGCTCGTCTTCAGCGGGGAGACCACCCGCTACGACCGGATCTACCAGGGTCTCGGCAACTCGCTGGTGCTCGCCGTCGTCACGGTGGCGATCGTGCTCCTGGTGCTGCTGCCGACGATGATCCTGGTGGAGCTGCGCATCCCGAAGCTGCGGCGCGCGCTGGAACTGGTGTGCCTGCTGCCCATCGTGATCCCCGCGATCGTGCTGGTGGTGGGGCTCGCGCCGACGTACGCCGCCGTCACCCAGCTGTTCGGCTCCGGCACCTGGACCCTCGCCTTCGCGTACGGCATCCTGGTGCTGCCGTATGCATACCGCGCCATCCAGAGCAACATCGCGGCGATCGACGTGGTCACCCTCAGCGAGGCCGGCCGTTCGCTCGGCGCGGGCTGGCTGAGCGTGCTGCTGCGCATCCTGGTGCCGAACCTGCGCCGCGGCATCCTCGCCGCGAGCGTGCTCTCGGTGGCGGTGGTGCTGGGCGAGTTCACCATCGCGTCGCTCCTCAGCAGGGTGAACCTGCAGACGGCGCTGCTGCTGGTGTCGCAGTCCGACCCGTTCGTCGCGGTCATCTTCGCGCTGCTCGCGCTGGTGTTCGCGTTCCTCCTCCTCTTCGTCGTCGACCGTCTCGTGACGGCCGGGCGACGACGCCCAGCGAAAGGCTGACCCGTGTCCGCACCCGAAACGTCCGTCCTCCCCGCCGCGGCGGGAGCCGCATCCGGTGTCGCCGCGTCCGGTGACGCCGCATCCGGTGTCGCCGCGTCCGGCGACCTCGGCAGCACCGTGGAGCTGCGCTCCGTCGTGCGCGACTTCGGCGGAGGCGCGGGCCTCGCCGGACTCAGCCTCAGCGCCCGGCCCGGCGAGCTGATCGCCCTGCTCGGTCCGAGCGGCTGCGGGAAGACCACCGCCCTCCGCGCCCTCGCCGGGCTCGAACGCGTGGACTCCGGCAGCATCCTGATCGACGGCGACGACGTCACCGACCAGCCGACCAACCGCCGCGACCTCGGCATGGTCTTCCAGTCGTACTCGCTCTTCCCGCACCTCACCTCCGGCCAGAACGTCGAGTTCGGGCTCCGGATGCGCAAAGTCTCCTCGGCAGACCGCCGCCGCCGCGCCGCGGAAGCCCTCGACCTCGTCGGCCTCGACCACCACGCCGACCGCTACGCGCACCAGCTCTCCGGCGGCCAGCAGCAGCGCGTCGCCCTCGCCAGAGCACTCGTGACCCGCCCTCGCGTGCTCCTCCTCGACGAGCCGCTGTCCGCTCTGGATGCGAAGGTCAGGGTGCAGCTGCGCGACGAGATCCGGCGCATCCAGACCGAGCTCGGCATCACCACGTTCTTCGTGACGCACGACCAGGAGGAGGCGCTCGCCGTCGCCGACAGGGTGGCCGTGATGCGCGCGGGCGACATCGAGCAGATCGGCGAGCCCGAAGAGCTCTACCGCCGCCCGGCCTCCGCCTTCGTCGCAGAGTTCGTCGGCCTCACCAACCGCGTGCGCGGCACCGTCACCGGCGGCGAGCTGACCGTGTTCGGGATGCGCCTCCCGCTCGTCACCCCGGCGCCCGACGGCCCCGTGACCGTCTACCTCCGCCCGGAAGACGTCCTCTTCTCCGGACCGTCCGCCGCCGCGGCGGGCCCCGTGCTCCCCGGCGTCGTGCTCACCACCAGCTTCCTCGGTGCCCTCCGCCGCACCAGGGTGCGCCTCGACGACGGCACCGAGCTGGCCGTGCAGCACGAGACGCGCCACGCCCCCGCGCCGGGCGAGCGCATCCACGTGTCGCTGGCGGGGACGCCGGTGACGGTGGGGGAGGCGTAGGG
>NZ_NCSR01000034.1:0-31518 GCF_002105485.1 Leifsonia sp. NCR5 | reverse complement strand
CCCCCACCCCAGGCGTATGGTCGAAGCCATGACCACAACCTCTTCCGTCGCCATCGTCAACGCATACCTCGTCCCGGTCGCCGGTGACCCGATCGAGAACGGCACCGTCCTCATCCAGGATGGGAAGATCGCCGCCGTCGGCACCAGCGCGGACATCGCGATCCCGGATGGCGTCCGCACGGTCGACGCGAGCGGCAAGTGGGTGCTTCCCGGTTTCATCGAGTCGCACGGTCACGTCGGCATCCACGAGGAGGCCAATGGCCCCGCCGGCGACGACACGAACGAGATGACGACCCCGAACACGGCCGCGGTGCGCGCCATCGACGCCATCAACATCGACGACGAGGGGTTCCGGGATGCGCTGTCCGGCGGCGTCACGTCCATCGTCGTGAAGCCGGGGTCCGGCAACCCGATCGGCGGCCAGACCGTCGCGATCAAGTCGTGGGGCGGCCGCACCATCGACGAGCAGGTGCTGCGTGAGGCCGTGAGCGTGAAGTCCGCGCTCGGCGAGAACCCGAAGCGGGTCTACGGCGGCAAGAACGTCACCCCGAGTACGCGGCTCGGCGTCGCGATGATCATCCGCGAGGCGTTCGTCGACGCCCAGAACTACCGCGCCCAGCGCGACGACGCCGAGAAGGAGGGCAAGCCGTTCGCCCGCGACCTCGGCAAGGAGACGCTGGTGCGCGTGCTCGACGGCGAGCTCGCCTGGGACCAGCACACCCACCGCCACGACGACATCGCCACCGCCATGCGCCTCGCCGACGAGTTCGGCTACCGGCTCGTCATCAACCACGGCACGGAGGCGCACAAGCTCGCCGACGTGATCGCCGAGCGCGACATCCCGGTGATCTTCGGCCCGATGTTCACCTCCCGCTCGAAGGTGGAGCTGCGCGACAGGGCCATCGCCAACCTCGCGAAGATCGCCGCGGCGGGCGTGCGCGTCGCCATCACGACCGACCACCCGGTCGTGCCGATCAACTTCCTGGTGCACCAGGCGTCGCTCGCGGTGAAGGAGGGCCTCCCGCGCGAGACCGCGTTGGAGGCGCTGACCGTGAACCCGGCGTCGTTCCTGAAACTGGACGACCGCGTCGGCTCCCTCACGCCCGGCCTCGACGGCGACGTGGTGGTCTGGTCCGGCGACCCGCTCGACGTCAACTCGCGGGCCGAGCGCGTCTTCATCGAGGGCACGGAGGTCTACCGCTGGGAGGACGGCGCCGGCGTCGTGGTCGAGCGCTCCGAGCGCTTCGCCTGAACCTCGAATAGGAGACGCGCCGGTCCGCATGGGAGAATCGCAGCACAATGTCACCACGAGCTCTGAAGGCCCTCGAGCCCGCCGCGACCGATCCGGCGTTCATCCGCAATTTCTGCATCATCGCCCACATCGACCACGGCAAGTCCACCCTGGCCGACAGGATGCTGCAGATCACCGGCGTCGTCGCCGAGCGCGACATGCGCGCGCAGTACCTGGACCGCATGGACATCGAGCGTGAGCGTGGCATCACGATCAAGAGCCAGGCCGTGCGCATGCCGTGGGGCGACGACGACGGTCAGGCGTTCACGCTCAACATGATCGACACGCCTGGACACGTCGACTTCACCTACGAGGTGTCCCGGTCGCTCGCCGCGTGCGAGGGCGCGATCCTGCTGGTCGACGCCGCGCAGGGCATCGAGGCCCAGACGCTCGCGAACCTCTACCTGGCGCTCGAGAACGATCTCACGATCATCCCGGTGCTGAACAAGATCGACCTGCCCGCCGCAGATCCGGACAAGTACGCCGCAGAGCTCGCCAGTCTCATCGGCGGCAAGCCGGAGGACGTGCTCCGCGTGTCCGGCAAGACCGGGATGGGCGTGGATGCGCTGCTCGACCGGGTCGTGGACCTCATCCCGGCCCCGGTGGGCGTCAAGGACGCTCCGCCGCGCGCGATGATCTTCGATTCCGTGTACGACAGCTACCGCGGCGTCGTCACCTACGTGCGCATGATCGACGGCAAGCTGTCCCCGCGCGAGCGCATCCAGATGATGTCGACCAAGGCCACCCACGAGATCCTGGAGATCGGCGTCTCCGCACCGGAGCCGACCCCGTCGAAGGGTTTGGGCGTTGGCGAGGTCGGCTACCTGATCACCGGCGTGAAGGACGTTCGCCAGTCGAAGGTCGGTGACACCGTCACGTCGGCCGCGAAGCCCGCGACCGAAGCGCTGCCCGGATACACCGAGCCGAAGCCGATGGTCTTCTCCGGCCTCTACCCGATCGACGGCAGCGACTATCCGGAGCTGCGCGAGGCGCTCGACAAGCTCAAGCTGTCGGATGCCGCCCTCGTCTACGAGCCGGAGACCTCCGTCGCCCTCGGTTTCGGGTTCCGCTGCGGCTTCCTCGGTCTGCTGCACCTGGAGATCGTCACCGAGCGCCTCGAACGCGAGTTCGGCCTCGACCTCATCACCACCGCTCCGAGCGTGATCTACGAGGTGACCACCGAGGACAAGAAGGTCATCACGGTCACCAACCCGAGCGAGTTCCCCGGCGGAAAGATCGCCAAGGTCGAGGAGCCGATGGTGAAGGCCGCGATCCTCGCGCCCAAGGACTACGTCGGCGTCATCATGGAGCTCTGCCAGAGCCGCCGAGGCTCGCTGCTCGGGATGGAGTACCTCGGCGAGGACCGCGTCGAGATCCGTTACACGATGCCCCTCGGCGAGATCGTCTTCGACTTCTTCGACCAGCTGAAGAGCCGCACCGCCGGATACGCCTCCCTCGACTACGAGCCCACCGGCCAGCAGGAGGCCGACCTGGTCAAGGTCGACATCCTGCTGCAGGGCGAACAGGTGGATGCGTTCAGCGCCATCGTCCACCGCGACAAGGCCTACGCGTACGGCGTGCTGATGACCGGCCGCCTGCGCGAGCTGATCCCGCGCCAGCAGTTCGAGGTCCCCATCCAGGCCGCGATCGGCGCCCGCATCATCGCCCGCGAGAGCATCAGGGCGATGCGCAAGGACGTGCTCGCCAAGTGCTACGGCGGTGACATCACCCGCAAGCGCAAACTCCTCGAGAAGCAGAAGGAGGGCAAGAAGCGCATGAAGATGGTCGGCCGCGTGGAAGTGCCCCAGGAGGCGTTCATCGCGGCGCTGAGTGGCGACGTGGAGAAGAAGGACAAGAAGTAGGCCATCGTCGCCCGCACCCGATCCGCAGCGTTTTCCCGCACGCAACACGCCAAGTAAAGTTGTCACCATGCGTCGCTCCACGTTCACCGATGAGCCGGTCACCTATGGTGCGGTCGGTGGGACGCAGGCTGCCGACCTGCTTTACTACCCGCCGAAGGGCTACAAGTCGTTCATCCGGCAGGCGCGCATCGGCAGCGGCGAGGAGCGGTTCGCGTCGACCGTCACTGCGCTGATGACCTGGGGCGTGCAGCGTGGGAGCGGCATCAAGGTCACCGAAACCCACGAGGGCACCGGCGTCCAGTATGAGGGTGTCGTGTTCAACCCGGATGGCACGCCCGCGAAGATGCAGGAGCACCGGCCGTCCGAGGCGATCTTCGCCGATGACGGGTCGCCGTATATCGCCAACGGGATGACCGCCGTGCTGAAGATCCCGTTCTGGCCGCTGACCGTGTCGGCGCCGGTGAGGGTGGTGTACGTCATCGACGAGCCGCACCGGGCCGGGTTCGCGTATGGGACGTTGCACGGGCATCCGGAGTCCGGCGAGGAGGCGTTCATCGTCGAGTTGAGGGATGACGGGTCGGTGTGGTTCGTCGTGCGGGCGTTCTACCGGCCGTCGACCACGTTCTACCGGCTGGCGTCGCCTGTTCTTCGGCTAGCGCAGCGCCGCTACACCGCCCGGTATCTGCGGTCGTTGCTTCCCGCCAGGGCGGCCTGAGGTGCCGAGCGCTCTTCCCCTCGGCGACCCTGCACCCGCCGACGGACTGCTGCCGTCCAGCGTGCTCGACGGTGTCGGCGAGCGTGCGTTCGGGGTGTACCTGCACGTTCCGTTCTGCCGCGTGCGCTGCGGGTACTGCGACTTCAACACGTACACCGCCACCGAACTGCGCGGCGTCTCCCAGTCCGAATACGCCGGCCACGCCCAGCGCGAGGTCGCGTTCGCGGCCGCAGCGCTCGACGGCAGCGGACTGCCCGCCCGCTCCGTGTCGACCGTGTTCTTCGGCGGGGGAACGCCGACCATGCTGCCCGCCTCCGACCTGGCCGGGATGCTCGGCGCGGTCCGGGATGCCTGGGGGCTCGCACCGGGGGCCGAGATCACCACGGAGGCCAACCCGGACTCGGTCGACGCCGACTACCTGCGCAGCCTCGCCGACGCCGGATTCACGCGCGTCTCGTTCGGGATGCAGTCGGCCGTGCCGCACGTGCTGGCGACGCTCGAGCGCACCCACGATCCGGAGCGGGTGCCGCTCGTGGTCGAGTGGGCGAGGGACGCCGGGCTGCAGGTGAGCCTCGACCTCATCTACGGGACGCCGGGGGAGTCGCTGGCCGACTGGGAGCGGTCGCTCGACTCGGCCATCGCCTGCCGTCCTGACCACCTCTCGGCGTACTCGCTGATCGTGGAGACCGGCACCAAGCTGGCCAGGCAGATCAAGTCCGGCGTCGTCGCCGAGCCGGACGAAGACCTGCAGGCGGACATGTACGAGCTCGCGGATGCCCGCCTCGCTGCTGCCGGATACGGCTGGTACGAGGTGAGCAATTGGGCGACCGACGACGACCACCGGTCCCGCCACAACCTCGCGTACTGGCAGGGCCACGATTGGTGGGGCGTCGGACCGGGCGCGCACAGCCACGTCGGCGGCGTCCGCTGGTGGAACGTGAAGCATCCCGCAGCGTACGCGGGCCGCGTGCTCGCCGGGGAGTCGCCCGCAGCCGGCCGCGAGACCCTGGATGCGGAGACCAGGCGCGTGGAGCGCGTGCTGCTGCTCACGCGCATCCGGGACGGGATCGCGACCGCTGAGCTCGACCAGTACGGCCGCACGGCGGTGGCCGGGCTGATCGCCGACGGACTGGTGGATGCGCGGGCCGCGCTCCGCGGGACCATCGAGCTCACGCTGTCGGGCCGTCTCCTCGCCGACGCGGTCGTCCGAAGGCTGCTCGACGACTGACACCGTCGCCCTGCGCCGACGACACGCGCCCGGCACACACCGCGGAAACGACGAACGCCCCGGCTCGGAAGCCGGGGCGCGCGACGAAGCGGTCGAACGTCAGCTGACGAACTTGATCGCCACCGGGTAGACGTAATACTGACCCTGGTTGGCCTTGATCGCCGCGATGATGCTGAAGACGATGTTCAGGATGGCCGCAGCAGCGATGATCAGCACGCCGACGAACACGATCGTCAGGATTCCGCCCACGATGTACGCGATGAAGATCGTGATCTGGAAGTTCAGCGCCGTCGCGGTGTGCGCGCGGACGAACGGGCCCTTGTCCTTGAGGACGAGGTAGCCGACGAGCGCCGGGATCCAGTTGAAGATGATGCCACCGATGTGGACCAGGGTCGCCCACAGCTTCTCATCCGAGGGGCTGAGCTGCTGGGACTGGCCTCCGTACGGTGCACCAGGCGGCGGCGGGGGCGTTGCGGACATGTTCTCTCCTTGGCTGCGCCCGGGGTCCGGGCGGGTCGTGGACGGGATCGTCAGCCATAACAGTAGGGCAAAGATCCCGAAACTGGGAAGACGCCGAGAGACCTGGGTCCCTCGGCGCCCTCCGGCGGTGCTCTGCGGCCGTGCTCTGCGCGCTACTTGATGAAGCGGAAGTTGACCGGGTAGCGGTAGGTTCCTCCGCTGTTCACCTTGACGAATCCGAGGATCGAGAACACCAGGTTCACGACATAGAGGATCCAGGGGATGAGCAGGCCGAAGATCAGCCAGCCGAAACCGGTGAACGCCAGGACGGCGCCGACGATCTGGGAGGCGATCCAGACGATGATCCAGGTGATCTGCCAGTTGAGGGCTTCCTTCGACTCCTGGTTGGTCAGCTGACCGCGGTCTTTGAAGACGAGGAAGATGATCAGCGACGGCAGGATCCAGAGGATGCCGCCGAGGTGCGCGAACGACGCCCACTGCTTGTCGGACGCCGCGTCGAGCGGAGCGGCGGCAGGAGCGCCCGCGCCGCCGTACGGCTGCTGCGGCTGCTGACCGTACGGCTGCTGCGGCGGGGGCACCTGGCCGCCGTACGGCTGCTGCGGCTGCGCCGGAGGAACGTTCGGCTGCTGCGGCGGGACCTGACCGTATGGCTGCTGCGGCTGCGCCGGGGGGACGTTCGGCTGCTGCGGGGGAACGCCGTCGCCTTCCGGGTTGACCGGCGGCTGGTTCGGGTCACTCATGGTCGAAGCCTTTCGTGAGGGGCAGGCACGTATTCGGACCTGTGCGCATACCGTACTGCCGCCGCTCCCGGCGGGGCAATGATCGTGTGGGCGTGTCAGCGCGTTATGATTAGCACTCAGGTTCAGTGAGTGCTAAAGGTCTTCGGGAGGCGGGTCGCATGGTTTCTGAGCGGAGCCTCGAGGTGCTGCGCGTCATCGTGCAGGACTACGTCGCGTCACGCGAACCGGTCGGCTCGAAGAGCATCGTCGAGCGGCACGCGTTCGGCGTGTCGGCGGCGACGATCCGCAACGACATGGCCGCGCTCGAAGAGGAAGACCTGATCGCAGCCCCGCACACCTCGTCCGGGCGCGTCCCCACCGACAAGGGCTACCGGCTGTTCGTCGACCACCTCGCCGAGATGCGTCCGCTCAGTCAGGCGCAGCGGCAGGCGATCGAGGTGTTCCTCGGCGAGTCCGTCGACCTCGACGACGTGCTGGCGCGCACCGTGCGGCTGCTGTCGCAGCTGACCAACCAGGTCGCGCTCGTGCAGTATCCGTCTGTGACAAGGTCGCGCATCCGGCACATCGAGCTGGTGACGCTGGCGCCGCGCAGGCTGCTCAGCGTGCTGATCACCGATTCCGGCGCCGTCGAGCAGCGCGTGATCGAGCTCGGCGCCGAGCTGTCGGACGAAGAGGTCGCCGAGATCCGCGGCGCCATCAACGGCGCTGCGGCCGGACTGTCGCTCAGCGACGCGACCGCCAGGCTCTCCCAGCTCCCGGATGCGCTGACCGAGCGCACCAGGGCGCTGGTCGACCCCGTCGCGACGGCGCTCATGGAGCAGATCGCCGCGAACCGCCAGGACAAGCTGGTGATGGCCGGAGCCGCGAACCTCGTGCGTACCGAGCACGACTTCACGGGGAGCATCTTCCCCGTCCTCGAAGCCATCGAGGAGCAGGTCGTGCTGTTGAAGCTGTTCGGCGAGATGGCCGGCGACCAGCACGGGGTGGCGGTGAGCATCGGGCGCGAGAACGCGTCGTTCGGGCTCGCGGAGACCTCCGTGCTGTCGAGCGGCTACACCGCATCCGGGTCGGAGCTGGCGCGTCTCGGCGTGCTCGGCCCGCTCCGCATGGACTATTCGAGCAACATGGCCGCCGTGCGAGCGGTGGCCCGCTACCTCTCCCGCCTGCTCGGCGAATAAGACAACGAACGAGAAGGAAAAGCCGTCTGTGGCCGACCACTACGAAGTCCTGGGCGTTGAGCGCAACGCCACCCCCGATGAGATCAAGAAGGCGTACCGCCGCCTCGCTCGCGAACTGCACCCGGATGTGAACCCGTCCGCCGAGGCGTCCGAGCGTTTCAAGCTGGTCACCCACGCGTACGACGTGCTGAGCGACCCGCAGCAGCGTGAGCAGTACGACCTCGGCCCGCAGGCCGGCTTCGGCGGAGGCGGCCAGAACTTCGGCGGCTTCGGCGACATCTTCGAGACGTTCTTCGGAGGGGGCGGCCAGACCAGAGGGCCGAAGTCCCGCCGCGAGCGCGGCCAGGATGCGCTGCTGCGCGTCGAGGTGGACCTCGACGAGGTCATCTTCGGCACCCACCGCGACCTCGAGGTCGACACCGCCATCGTCTGCGAGACCTGCAACGGCTCGTGCTGCCAGCCGGGCACCGCTCCGGTGACCTGCGACATCTGCCACGGCACCGGCAGCATCCAGCGCTCCGTGCGTTCGCTGCTCGGCAACGTGATGACCTCCACCCCCTGCGGCACCTGCCGTGGCTACGGCACCGTCATCGCGACGCCGTGCGTCACCTGCCAGGGCCAGGGCCGCGTGCGCGCCCGCCGCACGGTTCCCGTGGACATCCCCGCCGGTGTCGACACCGGACTCCGGCTGCAGATGCCGGGCAGCGGCGAGGCCGGTCCCGCCGGCGGCCCGAACGGCGACCTCTACCTGGAGATCAAGGTCAAGCACCACGACGTGTTCAGCCGCGACGGCGACGACCTGCTCTGCACGCTCGAAGTGGCGATGACGGATGCGATCCTCGGCACGACGGCCACGGTCAAGGCGCTCGACGGCGACATCAAGCTGGAGCTGAAGGCGGGCATCCAGAGCGCGGACATCATCACGGTGAAGGATCGCGGCATCACGCACCTGCGCGGCAGCGGCCGCGGCGACCTGCGGGTCGGCATCCAGGTGGTCACCCCGACGAAGCTCGACCACAAGGAGCGCGAGCTGATCAAGCAGTTCGCCTCGACGCACAAGCAGGAGGAGCCGTCGCTGGCCCGCTTCCAGCAGGGTCTCTTCGCCAAGCTGCGCGACCGCTTCCTGAACGTCTGATCCCGGCATGAGCTCGCTCTACCTGCGGGAGGACCTGGAGACGGCGACGGTCGGGGAGCGCCTGTCGATCACCGGCGCGGAGGCGAAGCACGCGGCGACGGTCAACCGCACTCGGCCTGGCCAGACGGTGATGATCGGCAACGGCCGGGGGCTCGTGGCGACGGGCGAGGTGGTGGAGGCGACCAACGCCGCGCTGACCATCGACGTGGCCACGGTGCAGCAGGTCGAGCGCCCTGCGCCCGCCATCACGCTCGTGCAGGCCCTCGCGAAGGGCGACCGTGACGAGCTCGCCATCCAGGCCGCGACCGAATTGGGCGTGGATGCGGTGATCCCGTGGGCGGCATCCCGCTCCGTCTCCCGCTGGGAGGGCCAGAAGGTCGCCAAGGGCCGCGAGCGCTGGGCGACCATCGTGCGCGAGGCGGCGAAGCAGTCGATTCGGGCCTGGGTGCCGGAGGTCGGGGAGCTGGCGTCGACCAAGCAGGTCGCTGCACACTGCGCCGACGCGCGCGTGCTCGTGCTGGAGCCGGACGCGGATGTGCCGCTCACGTCGCTGCAGCCGGATGCGCGCCCTCTCGTGCTGGTGGTCGGCCCGGAGGGCGGCATCGCGCCGTCCGAGCTCGACGCGTTCCGCGGCGCGGGCGCCGAGCTCGTGCGCCTCGGCTCGACCGTGCTGCGCACCTCGACGGCCGGGCCGGCGGCCCTGGCCGTGCTGAACGCATCCATCGGCCGTTGGTGAGGCGTGGCGCTTAAGATGGGAGACATGGAAACCGAGCAGCCTTCGATCTTCTCCCGCATCATCGCGGGCGAGATCCCGGCCGACATCGTCTACGACGGCGAGCGCATCATCGCGTTCCGGGATATCGCGCCCAAAGCGCCCGTACACCTGCTCGTCGTTCCCAAGACGCAGCAGTACCGCGACGTGACCGAGTTGGCGGCGGGGGATCCCGCCCTGCTGGCCGAGCTGGTCGCGACGGCGAAATCGCTGGCGGAGGAACACTCCGACGGTGATTTCCGTTTGATCTTCAATACCGGGGCCAATGCGGGACAGACCGTGTTCCATGTGCACGCCCACGTTCTGAGCGGAGAGCTCGAGGAAGGAAGCCTTGCCGACTAGCGAATCAACGCCTGCAGCGGGAGCATCGGAGTCCGAAGCGCGCCTGCACGTCGACGGCGTGCAGATGGTGCGCCTGCTCGGCCCGCAGGATCGTCTGCTCACCACGTTGGAGCGGCAGTACCCGCAGGTCAGCGTGCACGTTCGCGGCAACGAGATCTCCCTCACCGGCGACGCGTCCCAGGTGGATGCGGCCCGCCGGCTGATCGAGGAGCTGCTGCTGATGGTGCGCAACGGCCAGGAGATCAGCCCCGCCGAGGTGACCAGTTCGGCGAAGATGCTGGACACCGGCCTGAACCTGAGCCCGTCCGACGTGCTCAGCCAGGCCATCCTGACCGCGCGCGGCAAGGCGATCCGGCCGAAGACCCTCGGTCAGAAGGAGTACGTCGACGCCATCGACCACAACACCATCGTGTTCGGCATCGGACCGGCCGGCACGGGCAAGACCTACCTGGCGATGGCGAAGGCCGTGCAGGCCCTGCAGCGCAAAGAGGTCAACAGGATCATCCTGACCCGCCCGGCCGTCGAGGCCGGCGAGCGGCTCGGCTACCTGCCCGGCACGCTCACCGACAAGATTGACCCGTACCTGCGCCCGCTGTACGACGCGCTCAACGAGATGATGGACCCGGACATCGTGCCGAAGCTGCTCGCGGCCGGCACGATCGAGGTCGCCCCTCTGGCGTACATGCGCGGACGCACGCTGAACGACTCGTTCATCGTGCTCGACGAGGCGCAGAACACCACGCCGGAGCAGATGAAGATGTTCCTCACCAGGCTCGGCTTCGGCTCGCGGATGGTCGTCACCGGCGACATCACGCAGGTGGACCTGCCGACGGCGGCCAGCGGTCTCCGGCTGGTGACGCGGGTGCTGAAGGACATCGACGACATCTACTTCGCGCGTCTGACGAGCGACGACGTGGTCCGGCACACCCTGGTCGGCCGCATCGTCGACGCATACACCGAGTACGACGCGCAGAAGCAGGCACTGCACTACGAGCGCGAGCAGGCGGCCGAGTTCGCCAACCGCGCAGAGCGCCGCTCCGCCGTCCCGCGCGACCGCTTCCCGAAACGACGTTAGGCCCGGCCCATGAGTATCGAAGTCAACAACGAGTCGGCCATCGAGGTGGACGAGGCCGCGCTGCAGCGGCTCGCCGGGTATGCGTTCGACATCATGCACGTGCATCCGGATGCGGAGCTCGCCATCGTCCTGGTGGACGAGGCGGCCATGGAGCAGCTGCACGTGCAGTGGATGGACGAGCCTGGGCCGACCGACGTGCTGAGCTTCCCGATGGACGAGCTGCGCCCCGGCACGGAGGAGGAGCCTGCTCCCGCCGGGCTGCTCGGCGATGTCGTGCTCTGCCCGCAGGTCGCCCAGGCTCAGGCCGAGACGGCCGGACACTCCCTGATGGAGGAGCTACTGCTCCTGACGACGCACGGCATCCTGCACCTGCTCGGCTTCGACCACGCCGAGCCGGCCGAGGAGCGCGAGATGTTCGGCATCCAGCGCGACATCCTGGTGGGCTTCTCCCGCTACGACCGACAGCGATAGGCACCGGATGCTCGCAACGCTGTTCTTCATCGTCGCGTTCCTGCTCGTCGCGTTCGGCGGCCTGATGGCCGCTGTGGACTCCGCGCTGTCCGTGCAGTCCAGGAACGACATCGCCGAGCTGGCCGAGACCTCGCGGTCGAAGGCGTCGCTGCTGGCGATCGCCGCCGATCCAGGCGCGTACTTCAACGCGATCAACTTCAGCCGCATCACCGCGGAGACCACCGCTGCGGTGCTCGTGACGCTCGCCTTCGAGCAGATCTTCGACGAGTGGTGGATCTCGCTGCTGCTGTCCGCTCTGATCATGACGGCGGTGTCGTTCGTGCTGGTCGGTGCGAGCCCGCGGAGCGTCGGACGCGCCAACTCCACGATGCTGCTGCGGCTGACCGCTCCGCTCGTGCGGTTCATCCGGGTGCTGCTCGGTCCGATCGCCGGCGGCCTGGTGGCCCTCGGCAACCGGGTGACGCCGTCGCGGGCGCGCTCCGCGCCGGTCGCGAGCGAGGAGCAGCTGCTCAGCATCGTCGACGAGGCCACCGAGTTCGACGTGCTGGAGGAGGACGACCGCGAGCTCATCCACTCGATCTTCGAGTTCAACGAGACGGTGGTGCGCGAGGTGATGATCCCGCGCACCGACATGGTCGCCATCGACAAATCGGCCGGACTCGGCACCGCGATGGGCCTGTTCTTCAGCAAGGGCGTGTCCAGGATGCCCGTGATCGACGGAGACCCGGACGAGGTCGTGGGCGTGCTCTACCTCCGGGATGTGGCCAAGCTCAGCTTCGAAAGCCCGCTCGGCGCCGACGAGCTGACGATGGGCGACATCGTGCGGCCCGCGCTGTTCGTGCCGGAGTCGCAGAAGGCGGACGCACTGCTGCGGCAGATGCAGCTGGAGTCCAACCACCTGGCGATGGTGGTGGACGAGTACGGCGGCATCGCCGGGCTGGTGACCCTCGAAGACCTGATCGAGGAACTGGTCGGAGACATCTCCGACGAGTACGACCACGAGGTGGAACTCGTGCAGCAGGTGGGCGAGGGGCGCTACCGCGTGAGCACCCGCCTCCCCATCGACGAACTGGGCGAGCTGTTCGACCTGGAGCTGGACGACGACGACGTCGACAGCGTCGGTGGCCTCGTCGCCAAGGCGCTCGGCCGCCTGCCGGAGGTCGGCTCGACCGCATCCACTCACGGACTGCGGTTCACGGTCGACCGCACAGAGGGCCGCCGCAAACACGTCAGCACCGTGCTCGTCGAACGCGACGCAGCACTGATCTCGGCGCCTGGCGCGCCGGAAGAGGAGAACCACTCGTGAACGACTTCCACGCCGGCTTCGCGTCGTTCGTCGGCCGCCCCAACGTCGGCAAGTCCACGCTGACCAACGCGCTCGTCGGCGAGAAGGTCGCGATCACGTCCTCCAAGCCGCAGACCACCCGCCGCGCCATCCGCGGCATCGTGCACCAGAAGAACGGCCAGCTGATCCTGGTGGACACCCCGGGCATCCACCGGCCGCGCACCCTGCTCGGCGAACGGCTCAACTCGCTCGTGCAGTCGACCCTCGGCGACGTGGATGTGATCGGCTTCTGCATCCCCGCCGACGAGAAGATCGGCCCGGGCGACCGGTTCATCAACGAGCAGCTGGACGAGTACCCGCGCGCCAAGAAGGTCGCGATCGTGACAAAGATCGACGCGGCGAGCAAGGCGGCTGTGGCCGAGCAGCTGCTCGCGGTCTCCGCGCTGCGCGAGTGGGAGGCGATCGTGCCGCTGTCGGCGACCAGCCACATCCAGCTGGACACGCTGACCACCGAGCTGATGCGTCTGCTCCCGGTCTCTCCCGCACCGCTGTACCCGTCGGATGCCGTCACCGACGAGGGCCTGGAGGACCGCATCTCCGAGTACATCCGCGAGGCGGTGCTGGAGGGCGTCGAGGACGAGCTGCCGCACTCGCTGGCCGTGACCATCGACGACATCATCGAGCGCGACGACAAAGACCTCGTGGAGGTCTACGCCAACCTGTTCGTCGAGCGAGACAGCCAGAAGGCGATCGTGATCGGCAAGGGCGGCAGCCGCATCCGGGAGGTCGGCGCCACCGCGCGCAAGCCGATCGAAGAGCTGCTCGGCAAGCACGTGTTCCTTTCGATCAGGGTGAAGGTGGCGAAGGACTGGCAGCGCGACCCGAAGCAGCTCGGCCGGCTCGGGTTCTAGGAGCGCCGCGGCGTACATCCCTGGGATGAAATCGGCCGTTCGAGGCGGTGCGGCGCCCGTCGGCCCCGTACCGTAGAGGGATGCCGTACCGTACCCGCCTGGTGGAGAGGATCGTCCCGTACCGCTGGGTCCTCGAACCTGCGCTCGGTGTGGTCCTCTTCCTCTCGTGGGTGATCGCCGGACTTCCGTTCGAGTTCCAGTCGGCGCTCGCGCTCACGTTCTACTGCGCGGCGGTCGCCGTCTCCCGGGTGCTTCCGCCCGTCTCGCTCGGGCTGCTCTGGCTCGCGGTGCTGGGGGAGGCGACGGAGTCGGTCTCGATGCCGATGCCGTTCCGGGTGCTGTCCGCCGTGGCCGTGCTGATCGCGGTGTTCGGCATCGCCGCGCACTCCGGGCCGGTGGTGCGCTGGCTCGACTTCGCGTCCGCCATCCTGGTCGCGCCGATGCTGGCCTACCTGTTCACGGTGCGCGGCGAGCTGAAGTTCCCGCTGATCGGGCCGGTGATCGGCGGCTACTACACCAGCCAAGGTGTCGGGCTGCTGTTGATGAGCCTGTTGCTCGCGGTGACCTTCGTGGCGGGTTGGCTGCTCGGCTTCCTCGTCGCCCGGCAGCGCGCGAGCAGTGTCGGCGCCGGTGCGGAGGAGGGTGCAGTGCCGGGTGCCCAGACGGGCAACCACTCCGTGCTCGTCTGGCTCGCCTCCTCCGGCGGCACCCCCGTTCCCGAAAGCGACCCCAACCGCACGGGCCTCGTGCGCCGCCTCACCAGACGGCAGCTGACGTTCGACATCGCCGGCGCCGTGCTGTTCGCCGTGCTGTGCCTGCCGTTCGACTCGGCGGGGCTGTTCGGCATCTCCGGAGACGGCGGAGCCCGGTCGGCGATCGTGGTGGTGATCGGCTTCACGGTCGCGGTCGCCGTCCGCCGCATCTCCCCGGCCGTGGCCCTCGCCATCGCCTGGCTGACCGCGGTGCTGCAGATGACCACCGGCCACAGCATCCAGTTCAGCGATGTGGCCATCCTGGTCGTTCTGTACGCCACGGCGGCGTACGGGGACAGGATCGTGCGCTGGTCCGGGCTCATCTCCGCCGGTCTCGGCGCGGTGGTCGCCGCCCTCTACCTCTCGCTCACCGCTGCCCTCAACCAGAGCTACCTCGACCTGCTCTCCGGCGCCATCTCGCGGCTGGCGCTCGAGTTCGTCTTCCTCGTGGTGGTCAGCGCCACCGTGCTCGGCCTGTCCTGGGTGCTCGGCCTGCTCATGCGCACCTGGCGCAACGCCAGGATGTCCAGGCGCGCCCAGGTGGTCGCGGAGTTCGACAGGGCGCGCGCCGTCGAGGACGTGGTGGTCGAGCAGGAGCGCACCCGCATCGCCCGCGATATGCACGACGTGGTCGCGCACTCGCTCGCGGTGGTGATCGCGCAAGCGGACGGCGCACGCTACGCCCGGCACGCCGACCCGGATGCGGTCGACGTCGCGCTCAAGACCATCGCATCCACCGCCCGGTCCGCACTCGGCGACGTACGGGTGCTGCTCGCCGAACTGCGCCACGCCCAGCCGGAGGGTCCGCAGCCGTCGCTCGACGACCTCGACCGCACGGTCGAGCAGGTGCGCGCGGCCGGGCTCGACGTCACCGTCGAACGCATTGGCGGCTACCGGATGCTCGGCTCGGCCCAGCAGATCGCCGCGTACCGCATCGTGCAGGAGGCGCTCACCAACGCCCTCCGGCACGGAGACACCAGTATGCCGGCCACCGTCGTCCTCGCCGAGGTCGCGCAGCGCGACGGAGGACCCGGCATCACCATCACCGTGAGGAACACCATGAAGACCGTCCTGACCGACACCCCGGCCACCGGAGCGCTTCCGCGCGTCGGCCATGGCCTGCCAGGGATGCGCGAGCGGGCGACGCTCGCCGGAGGGAGCCTCGCGGCCGGCCCGGCCGGCGGCGAGTTCCTGGTGAACGCGTTCCTGCCGGCGGGGGAGACGGCGTGAGCGGCGACCAGCTGACGGACGCCGTCGAGGCCGCGACCGGGCGCATCCGGGTGCTGCTGGTCGACGACCAGCCGTTGTTCCGCGCCGGGGTCAGGATGCTCGTGGGATCGCAGGCCGACCTGGAGTTCGTCGGGGAGGCGGCCAACGGGGCGGAGGGCGTGCAGCTCGCTAGGGACACCGCGCCGGACGTGGTGCTGATGGACATCCGGATGCCCGTGATGGACGGGATCGCGGCGACGACCGAGATCATCGAGAGCGCCGCCCGCGAGGCCAGGAGTGCGCCGCGGATCGTGGTGCTGACCACCTTCGACCTCGACGAGGCGGCTGCCCGCGCCATCCGGGGCGGCGCGAGCGGCTTCGTGCTGAAGGATGCGGAGCCGGAGTTCCTGCTCGCGGCGATCCGCACGGTGCACGCGGGCAGCGCCGTGATCGCGGCGGGGGCGACGCGCGAGCTGTTCCAGTACTTCTCGTCGAGCGAGCCGGTCAAGCCGGAGCCGGAGGAGTTCGGCAGCCTCACCGCGCGGGAGCGGGAGATCTTCGTGCTCGCAGCGCGCGGTCTCAGCAACGCGGAGATCGCGGCGACGGAGTACCTGAGCGAGGCGACGGTGAAGACGCACATCAGCCGCATCCTGAGCAAGCTCGGGCTGCGGGATCGCGTGCAGATGGTCGTCTACGCATTCGAGCACGGCCTCACCGCGGCGGAGTAGGGAACGGGCGCAAGAATCATCCTTCCGGCTGATCGCGGATAGCCCTGCCGCCCGATCCGGAGACCCTGCCCGCGTCCCTAGCGTGGTGAGCATGGACAACATCACCACCGAGACCGTGACCTCCGCCTCTCCGATCACACCGCCGGAGGAGCCGCTCGTGGCCCGCGTGGTCGATGCGACCAAGTCGTACGGCACGGGTGCTGGACGGGTGAACGCGCTCGACGGCGTCTCGCTCGGCATCCCGGCCGGCCGTTTCACCGCCATCATGGGCCCTAGCGGATCGGGCAAGTCGACGCTGATGCACGTCATGGCCGGACTCGACACGGTCACCGGCGGCCAGGTGTTCCTCGGTGACACCGACATCACCCGGCTCGGGGATGCGGAACTCACCGTCCTGCGGCGCCGTCGCGTCGGTTTCGTGTTCCAGTCGTTCAACCTGGTGCCGACGCTCGACGTCGCCGCGAACATCCGGTTGCCGTTCGAACTCGACGGCCGCCGCCCGACGCGCACCCAGGGCGAGTGGATCGACCACCTGATCGACTCCCTCGGCCTGCGAGCGAGGCTCACCCACCGCCCGCACGAGCTGTCCGGCGGCCAGCAGCAGCGTGTGGCCATCGTGCGCGCGCTCGCCACCCGCCCCGACCTGATCTTCGCCGACGAGCCGACGGGCAACCTCGACTCGCGCACCGGCCGCGAGGTGCTCACCCTGCTCGCCGAGGCGAGCCGCACATACGGGCAGAGCATCGCGATGGTCACCCACGACCCCATCGCGGCGAGCTACGCCGACCGCATCGTGTTCCTCGCCGACGGCCGTGTCGCCGCCGAGCGCGGACGCTCAGCAGCGGAAGAGATCTCGTCGTACATGCTCGGAATGGAGCAGCACGCGTGAGCCGCCCGTTCTCCGCGTTCCGCGCGAACGCCCGCGACCACCGCGCGAGCATCCTGGTCGCCGCCCTCAGCGCCGCGTTCGGCGTCGCCCTGCTGTCCACCACGAGCGTGCTGTCCGCATACATCGCCGACAGCCCGGTCGCCGAGCACGGCGCCGTCGGGGTCGCCCTCGGGATCGTCGCCGGGGTGTTCTTCATCATCGCCGTCTACGTCGGAGCCATCGTCACCACGAACACCTTCGCGACGGTGATCGCCGGGCGCACGCGGACCATCGCGCTGCTGCGCCTGATCGGGTCGAGCGCCCGCGCGCAGCGTCGCTCGGTGGCGAGCGAGGGGCTCGCGGTCGGACTCGTCGGCGCGAGCATCGGCGGTGTCGCTGCAGCGGTGCTGTCGCTCGCGGCGGTGCGTCTCTTCGTCGCCGTCGGGGTGCTGCCGGATGTGCTCTATCCGGTGATCACGCCCGCGCTGCTCGCGCCGGTCGCCGTGGTGATCGTCACCACCTGGCTCGCCTCCTGGGTCGGCAGCCGCCGCGTGCTCACCGTCACGCCGGTGCAAGCGCTCGGTGCCGCGGAGGAGCGTCCGGCCGCCGCCGTGCGCCAGCGTGGTCGCCTCGTCGTCGCGATCGTCCTGCTCGTCTCCGGCGTCGGGTTGCTCGTGTTCGGCCTGCTGCTCGGGCTGGGCGTCCTCGCCACGAGCGGGATCCCGATCGCCAGCGGGTACGGTGTGCTGATCGCGCTGCCCGGCGGGGTGCTGTCGTTCACCGGGATCGTGCTGTCGGCCCCGTTCTTCATGCCGGGCGTGCTGCGCGCGGTCGGGCTGCTGTTCGGCCGGGGAGCGGCGGGCAGGCTCGCCGCCGCCAACGCCGTCCGGAACCCGGAGCGCAGCTCGCGCACCACCATCGGGCTCGTCATCGGCGTCACTCTCATCACGATGTTCGTGGTGGCCGCGCAGTCCTACCTCCAGATGATCCGTGAGGCGGCGAAGAACGAGCCCGGGATGTACGAAGGAGCTGAAAGTGTCCTCACGGTCACGATGCTGATCTTCACCGTGCTCGTCGGGTTCTCGGCGATCATCGCCGGGGTCGGTGTGATCAACAGCCTGTCGCTCAGCGTGCTGCAGCGGCGGCGCGAACTCGGCCTGCTGCGCGCGCTCGGCTTCAGCGCCGCGCAGGTGCGCAGGATGATCCTCGCCGAGAGCGCTCAGCTGACCATCGCGGCCGTGGTCACCGGGCTGGTGCTCGGCACGGCGTACGGCTGGGTGGGCGCGCAGTCGCTGCTGGGGAGCATCCCGGGCGGCGGGCTGCTTGCTCCGGTGCTGCCCTGGCCGTTCCTCGCGATCATCGTGGTGGCGGCCGCGGCCCTCGCCCTGCTCGCGTCGCTCGCGCCGACACGGCGGGCCACCGCGGTCGCGCCGGTCGCCGCCCTGGCGGTCGACTGAACGAGCGCTCAGGCTGCGAAGCCTCGGAGTCGGCTGAATGTCAGCCCGGCTACAGCTTTCCGCAGCCTGAGCGCTCCATAATCGAACCGCTTTGCATGCTTTTGGAGAGGAACGGCCCTGAACTGGCTCATGACCCTGCGCATCGACAAGCCGCCGTTCCTGGTGGCCGTCGATGTGCTCTCCGCCGTCCTCGTGCTCTATCTGCTGGTGCGGCCGACGCTGCGCCGAACCGTCGCCGGGCTCCTCTCCGCCGCCGCGGGCGCGCTGATCGGCTGGCTCGTCTCCTGGCTGCTCGTCGACGTGTTCGACGTGTTCGGGGTGACGCTCACCCCCGTGACCAGGATGTGGGCGATCCTGGCGTTCGCGGGGATCGGGCTCGCCATCGCGAACCTGTTCCGCTCGCGCTGGTGGAGAAAGGTCGTCGCGGTGCTGAGCATCCCGGTCTTCGTGCTGACGGCCGGCGCGGGGATCAACGTCGACTTCGGCGAGTACCGCGACCTCAACGACGTGCTCGGCGTCGTGCCGTACCCGGCGCTGTCCTTCCACGCCGAGAAGGGTGAAGTGGCGGACATCGGGACGGACTACGCCTCCACCTGGACGCCGCCCGCCTCCATCCCCGCGAAGGGGAAGGTCGGCGTCGTGCGCATCCCGGCCGCCGAGTCCGGATTCGCCGCGCGCAAGGCCGTCGTCTACCTCCCGCCCGCCGCACTCACCGCGCACCCTCCCGTGCTTCCCGTGCTCTACGCGTTCCCCGGCCAGCCGGGCGCTCCCGCCGACGTGTTCACCGCGGGACGGATCAACCAGACGATGGATGCGTTCGCCGCCCAGCACCACGGCATCGCGCCCATCGTGGTGGCGGCCGACCAGCTCGGCGGCCCCGGGCGCAACCCGATGTGCGTGAACTCGGCAGCGTTCGGCAACTCGGCGACCTACCTGCTGAAGGACGTGCCCGCCTGGATCACGGCGCATTTCCGGGTGAGCAGCGACCCGGCCGCCTGGGGCGTGTTCGGCTACTCGCAAGGCGCCACCTGCGCCGTGCAGTTCGCGACGGGTCACCCCGAGCGGTTCGGATCGGCCCTCGCGTCGTCGAGCGAGCTCGGACCGACCCTCGGCGACCGCGCCACGACCATCCGGATGGGCTTCGGCGGGTCCGCGCAGGCGTTCGAGGACGCCCAGCCCGCCCACCAGCTGGCGCAGCACGCTCCGTACCGCAACTCGACCATCGTGCTCGGCGTCGGCCAGAACGACGCGAAGTACACGGCGTTCGCCCGTACCCTGGAGGCGGACGCGACGAAGGCCGGTGTCCGCGCCACCCTGCTCATCTCGCCGGGAACGGCCCACGATTGGAACACGGTGCGTCACACCCTGCAGTACGGCTTCCCGCTCATCGCGGCGCAGATGGGACTCACCTCGTGAAGGACGCATCCGCACGGCTCGGCAGGCTCGGCCGGCGCACGGGCGCACTGATCGCGACCCACCCGTTCACCACGGCGATGACCGGGCTGATCCTCGTGCTCGCCCTCGTCACCGGCCCCATCCACGGCCCTCGGCGTCCGCTGCACATCTGGCTCGGCACCGGGCCCGGCCCGCTCATCGACGGGCACTGGTGGACCCCGATCACCTCCGTGCTGTTCACCGACGACCTCGCCGAGCTGATCGTGGCGCTCATCCTCACCGTCGTGCTGATCGGGGCCGCCGAGCAGCTGATGGGCACCTGGCGGACGGCGCTGGCGTACTTCGCCACCGCTGTGGTCGGGACGGTCGGCGGCGTCGCACTGCAGCTGCTCGCCTCGACGACGGGGGAGATGTGGGCGCGCAACGTCCACAACCTCGTCGTGCTCGACGTCTTCACCGCCCTCGGCGGCACGATCATGACCGCGAGCGCGTTCGCCGGCGCCCTCTGGCGGAGGCGCATCCGGGTGCTGACCGTGCTGATCGCGGTGATGTACGTGCTGTACTCCGGGATGCCGTCCGACGTCTACCGGCTGCTCGCCGTGCTCGCCGGGCTGGGGCTCGGCGTGCTGCTGCGGCCGGGGGCGCGGCTCGCCGGCTGGGTGCGCAGTTCACACCACGAAATCCGGGTGCTGCTCGCCTCCGCCGTCACGATCACCGCGGTCGGGCCGGTGATCGGACTGCTCACCACCTCGCGCTACGGTCTGCTGTCGCCGATCGCGCTGCTGTTCACCTCCGACGTGCCGGACCGCGGCTCCCTGCTCGAACGCTGCCAGGCGTTCGCCGTGACCAGGCAGTGCGTCCACGACCTCACCATCGAGCGGATCAACGGGCTCGGCCCGATCCTGCTCTCCGTGCTCCCGCTCCTCGTGCTGCTGGTCGCCGCATACGGTCTGCTGCGCGGCAACCGCTTCGCACTCTGGCTCGCCGTCGCGGTGAACGCGCTGCTCGCCCTGCTCTCCGCGCTCTACTTCGGCATCCTCCCGCTCGGCGCAGCGCCGCGGCCGCACGTCGGCGCCCGCTACTGGGAGGTGACGGCGATCCTGGCGCTCTCGGCGCTGCTGCCGCTCGCCATCGCCATCCTGCTGATCGCCTTCCGGCAGCACTTCCCTGTGCGTCCGCCGGCGAAGAGCGTGCGCCGCTACGTGCTCACGGTGCTGGTCTCCGGCGTCGTGCTCGCCGCTCTCTACGTGCTCATCGGCTACCTGCAGAAGGACACCGGGTTCACCAGGCCGCTCGACCTGAGCGACCTGCTGGACGATGTGCTCGAACGGTTCGTGCCCGTCAGCTTCCTGCGCAGGGAGCCCGTGCAGTACCTGCCGACCACCCCGCTCGCGATCTTCGTCTACCGCAACATCGGCACCGTGTTCTGGCTCATCGTGATCCTCGGCGCCCTGCCCGTGATGCGCGGCCGCGCATCCTGGCGCAAGGGGGCGACGGACGCCGGCCGCGTGCGCAGCCTGCTCGAACGCGGCGGGGGAGACCCGATCTCGTTCATGGCCACCTGGCCGGGGAACGACTACTGGTTCGACCCCGTCGACGGCCGGGCCATCGCGTACCGGGTGGTTGGCAGGGTCGCCATCACCCTGGGAGGCCCGTTCGGTGGGCAGCCCCCGCACGACCGCTCGATCGACCGGTTCGCCCGGTTCTGCGACGACAACGGCTGGACGCCCGTCTTCTACAGCGTGGACGCCGGCCTGCAACCGCTCTTCGACGAGATGGGCTGGTCGACGATGGTGGTGGCGGAGGAGACCGTCATCCGCCCGCAGCAGTGGGAGACGACGGGCAAGAAGTGGCAGGACGTCCGCAGCTCCATCAACCGGGCGCAGCGGGCGGGCATCCGGGCGGAGTGGACGACCTTCCAGGCTCTGCCGCTCAGCGCCGCCGTGCAGCTCTCCGACATCTCCGAGCAGTGGGTGGCCGAGAAGGACCTGCCGGAGATGGGCTTCACCCTCGGCGGCCTCGACGAACTCCGCGACCCGGCCGTGATGCTGATGCTCGCCGTCGACGAGGCGGGCAGGATCGAAGCGGTGACCAGCTGGCTGCCCAGCTACCGCGACGGGCTCGTGGTCGGCTGGACCCTCGACTTCATGCGCAGGCGCCCCGGCAGCATCAACGGCGTGATGGAGTTCCTGATCGCCGAGGCCGCCACCCGGATGCGCGACGAGGGCGTCGAGTTCATGAGCCTGTCCGCCGCACCGCTCGCGCACACCGCGGCGGGAGGGGAGGCGGATGCACGCGGCATGGACCGCATCCTGAACTTCCTGAGCGTGTCGCTGGAACCGGTGTACGGGTTCCGGTCGCTGCTGAAGTTCAAGCGGAAGTTCCAGCCGGAGCTGCACCCGCTGATCATGGCGTACCCGGATCCTGTTGCCCTTCCCGCCATCGGGATCGCGCTAGTGCGCGCATACCTGCCGCAGCTGTCGGTGCGGCAGGCGGTGGCGCTGGCCAGCGGGCGGAGCTGACCGAGGCGGCCGTTCCGCGCTCCGGGGCCCGTGCTACGCTTGTTTCTGTGTACGGTCTGCTCCTCCTTAGCTGCCGCGACGAGTCCTAGTTCTGGGCCTCACTCGTCGCGGAGTTCGTCGTTGGCTCTCCACCACACCTCGCGAGGAGAAGACAGACCATGAAGAACACTCAGGCGCCGAGCGCCATGCCGATCCACAAATACCGCCCGTTCCATGAGCAGATCCGGGTGGAGCTGCCCGATCGCACCTGGCCGGACAACCGCATCACGGTCGCACCGCGCTGGTGCGCCGTCGACCTGCGCGACGGCAACCAGGCACTCATCGACCCGATGAGCCCCGAGCGCAAGCGCATCATGTTCGACCTGCTGGTCCGGATGGGCTACAAGGAGATCGAGGTCGGCTTCCCGTCGGCCAGCCAGACCGACTTCGACTTCGTGCGCAGCCTCATCGAAGAGGGCGCCATCCCGGACGACGTCACCATCCAGGTGCTGACCCAGGCCCGCGAGCACCTCATCAAGCGCACGTACGAGTCGCTGGTCGGCGCCAAGCAGGCCATCGTGCACCTCTACAACTCCACGAGCATCCTGCAGCGGGATGTGGTCTTCCGCACCGACAAGCAGGGCATCGTCGACATCGCGCTGGAAGGCGCGCGCCTGTGCCGTCAGATGGAGTCCGTGGTTCCCGGCACGCAGATCTACTACGAGTACTCGCCCGAGAGCTACACCGGCACCGAGCTGGAGTTCGCCGCGGACATCTGCAACCAGGTGCTCGAGATCTTCGAGCCCACCCCGGAGCGCAAGGTCATCATCAACCTGCCGGCCACGGTCGAGATGGCCACCCCGAACGTCTACGCCGACTCGATCGAGTGGATGTCCCGCCACCTCAACCACCGCGAGAACGTCATCCTGTCGCTGCACCCGCACAACGACCGCGGCACCGCCGTCGCCGCCGCCGAGCTCGGCTACATGGCCGGAGCCGACCGCATCGAGGGCTGCCTGTTCGGCAACGGGGAGCGCACGGGCAACGTCGACCTGGTGACCCTGGGCGTGAACCTGTTCACGCAGGGCATCGACCCGCAGATCGACTTCAGCGACATCGACTCGATCAAGCGCACCGTCGAGCACTGCAACCAGCTGCCGGTCGGCGAGCGCAGCCCGTGGGGCGGCGACCTGGTGTTCACCGCGTTCAGCGGCTCGCACCAGGATGCGATCAAGAAGGGCTTCGAGGCGATGGCCGCGCAGGCCGAGCGCGAGGGCGTTTCGGTGGACGACCTCGTCTGGGCCATTCCATACCTGCCGGTCGACCCGAAAGACCTGGGCCGCAGCTACGAGGCGGTCATCCGGGTCAACTCGCAGTCCGGCAAGGGCGGCGTCGCCTACCTGCTGAAGACGGACCACGCGCTCGACCTGCCGCGCAAGCTGCAGATCGAATTCTCCGGCGTCGTGCAGGCGAAGACCGACGCGGAGGGCGGAGAGGTGTCGAGCGACGACATCTGGGCCATCTTCCAGGACGAGTACCTGCCGGCGCCCGTCACCGACGCGGACGCCAAGTGGGGCCGCTTCGAGCTGGGCAGCACCAGCACCACCAACGAGACCGGCGACCACGTCGCTCTTACGGTGACGCTGCGCGACGGGGACACCGTCTCCAAGGCATCCGGCGAGGGCAACGGCCCGATCGCGGCGTTCTTCGACATCCTCAACGACCGCGGCATCAACGTGCACCTCTACGACTACTCGCAGCACACGCTGTCCGCGAGCGAGTCCGCTCTGGCCGCCGCGTACGTCGAGGTCGACGTCGACGGCACCCGTCTCTGGGGCGTCGGCATCGACGCGGACACGACCACCGCCTCCTTCAAGGCCGTCGTCTCCGCCGTCAACCGCGCCATCCGCGCCACCTCGGGCTCCGCGGCCCCCGCCGACCTCGTCTCCGCCTGACCCACCCGCCCGCGCACACACACAATCGAGTCCGAAGTTATTCACGCGACACGCCGGTCGTGACCGTGAACAACTTCGGACTCGATTGCGTCGGGCGTCAGTCGGGGCGGTCGAGCTTGTAGCGGGGGATCGAGCCGGTCTCTGTGCGCTCGGCGGTGCGGGCTTCTGCGGTGCGACGGCCGAGCGGGATGCGCGGCCAGCGCGGACGGGGGATGCGCCCCAACTCGCGCTGCTCGGGCAGGCTCCAGCCGAACCGCACGGCCAGCAGCCGGATCACCAGAGTGACGGCGACGCAGACCGCCGCGGCCACCGTGAGCGGCACGCCGAGATCCACCAGCACCACGAGCACCACCGTGCCCGCACCCGCGGCGACGGCGTAGAGCGAGCCGACGTGCATCAGCGCGATCGGCAGGTTCAGCAGCATGTCGCGCAGGATCGACCCGCCCACCGCGGACACCACGCCGACGAACACCGCCGGCACCTCCGGCAGCCCGAGCGCAAGGGCCTTGCTCGCACCGATCGCGCCGAACAGCCCGATGGTGAGCGCGTCGAGGAAGGTGATGATCGGGTCGAGCCTCCGGAACAGCCGGATGAGCAGCATCCCGAGCAGCGCGGCGACGACCGTGGTCAGCAGGTACCAGTTGGAGAGCAGCGCGACGGGCCGGGTGACCAGCAGCAGATCGCGCAGCAGACCACCGCCGACGCCGGTGGCGACGCCGATGATGGCGACGCCCAGCAGATCGAGCTTGCGGTCGCGGAACCCGGACGCGAACATCGCGCCCTGCAGGCTGCCGACGCCGACGGCCACCAGGTCGGCCCACAGCGGAATCGTGAAGGCCGTCGTGCTCATAGGTCACTTCTACCATGCGCGGCTTGACGGGACTGTCGGCGTTACGCGGGATACTGGAGTGTGCCTGTCTACCGTGATGAAGCCGTCGTGCTCCGCACCCACAAACTGGGGGAAGCCGACCGCATCGTCACCATGCTCACACGGCAGCACGGCAAGGTCCGTGCGGTCGCGAAGGGCGTGCGGCGCACCGCATCCAAGTTCGGGTCGCGGCTGGAGCCGTTCATGGTCGCCGACGTGCAGCTCTACGAGGGCCGCAGCCTGGATGTGGTCACGCAGGCCGAGTCGCTCGGAGCGTACGGCGCGCTGATCGCCGACGACTACGCCAGCTACACCGCGGCGAACGCGATGGTGGAGACGGCGGACAGGCTCACCGAGGCCGAGGCGTCCCTGCAGCAGTACCTCCTGCTGGTCGGCGCCCTGCGATCGCTGTCCAAGCGCGAGCACGGCGCATCCCTCACCCTCGACTCCTACCTGCTGCGCGCGCTGTCGCTCGCCGGCTGGGCGCCGAGCTTCCTCGACTGCTCGCGCTGCGGGGCGCCGGGACCACACGACCACCTCGTCGTGCAGCTCGGTGGCGTGGTCTGCGACGACTGCGCCCCGCAGGGCGCTCCCCGGCTGGATGCGCAGACCATCGCGCTGCTCGGCGCTCTCCTCACCGGGGACTGGGCCTCGGCGGACGAGACGGACGACGCAACGCGGTCGAAGGCGAGCGGGGTGGTCGCCGCGTACACGCAGTGGCACCTGGAGCGCGGCCTGCGCTCGCTCCAGCACGTACAGCACGAACGGAAAGCGAACGGATGAGCCCCAAGCCTTACACGCACAAGGATGCGGTGGAGTTCCGCCCGCTCGACTGGACCGGCCTGTACCCGCCCGCGATCCCCGCCGCGGCGGTGCCGAACCACGTCGCCATCGTGATGGACGGCAACGGACGCTGGGCGAACGGCAGAGGGCTCACCAGGATCGAAGGCCATAAAGCGGGGGAGGCGTCGCTGCTCGACGTCGTCGCCGGCGCCATCCAGCTCGGCGTGAAGCACCTCAGCGTCTACGCGTTCTCGACCGAGAACTGGAAACGGTCGCCCGACGAGGTGCGCTTCCTGATGGGCTTCAACCGGGACGTGCTGCACCGCCGCCGCGACCAGCTCAACGAGTGGGGGGTCCGGGTGCGCTGGGCGGGGAGGAAGCCGCGGCTCTGGTCGTCGGTGATCAAGGAGCTGCAGTTCGCCGAGCAGCTGACCGCGGGGAACGACGTGCTCACCCTGACCATGTGCGTCAACTACGGCGGCCGCACCGAGATCGCGGATGCGGTGCGCAGCATCGCGGAGGAGGTGGCCGCCGGCCGGCTCAAGCCGTCCGCGGTGAGCGAGAAGAGCATCCAGCGCCACCTGTACGCGCCCGACCTTCCGGACGTCGACCTGTTCGTGCGGAGTTCGGGGGAGCAGCGCACGAGCAACTTCATGCTGTGGCAGAGCGCGTACGCCGAGATGGTCTTCCTCGACACGCTCTGGCCGGACTTCAGCCGCACCGACCTGTGGAACGCCGTCGACATCTACGCCAGCCGCAACCGGCGCTTCGGCGGGGCAGTGGATGCTCCGGGAATGAAGGCGTGACCGCATCCGTTGGCCCTGGTGTGAGTGAACCCATCAAGATCGACATCTGGTCCGACATCGCCTGCCCGTGGTGCTACATCGGCAAGCGCAAATTCGAAGCGGGGAGCGGCCTGTTCGCCGGTAGCGGCGACGACCGCGCCGTCGAGGTCGAGTACCACTCCTTCGAGCTCTCTCCGGACACCCCTGTCGACTTCGACGGCAGCGAGATCGACTTCCTCGCCGGGCACAAGGGCATGCAGGCCGAGCAGGTCACGCAGATGCTGGAGCGCGTCACCGGCATCGCGTCGTCGGTGGGCCTGGACTACGACTTCGACATCCTCAAGCACACCAACACCGTCAAGGCGCACGAGCTGCTGCACTTCGCGAAGGCGAACGGCAAGCAGCTGGAGCTCGCGGAGCGCCTGTTCAAGGCGTACTTCGTCGAGGGTCGCCATGTCGGCAGGATCGACGACCTGGCCGACCTCGCCGCCGAGGTCGGGCTCGACCGGGCGGCGGCCGTCGCAGCGCTGGAGTCGGAGGAGTTCCTCTCCGACGTGCGCGGCGACCAGGCACTTGCGCAGGAGTACGGCATCCAGGGCGTCCCGTTCTTCGTGATCGACGGACGCTACGGCGTCTCCGGCGCGCAGGACGCGGCCACGTTCGCTCAGGTGCTCGAACAGGTCTGGACCGAGCGCGCGGAGGTCACGGCGTGAGCGCGGCGGAGCCGGTCGAGGCGACCGCCTCCGACGCGCCGAAGTTCCCGCTGATCGCGTTCGGCGACGTGAACGCCGCCGCGTGCGAGGGCGACTCGTGCCTCGTGCCGGGCGCGACCGGTCAGGTCACTCCGGGTCTGTGATGTCGGCGACGGTCGCCGCGTAAGCGGCGACCACGTCGTCGGCGTCGACGAAGAGCGAGTATCCGTGCTCGCCCGCACCCATCGAGACGGTGCGGCCCTGGATGCTCGTGTCCGCGACGACCGGCCACGCGGTGGTGGAGCCGAACGGGGTGATGGTTCCGCGTTCGTAGCCCGTCGCCTCGAGGGCGACCGCCGCATCCGGAAGCTGCAGCTTGTTGACGTGCAGCACGGCGCGCAGCTTGGGCCAGGAGATCTTGCGGCCGCCGGGCACCAGCGCGAATACGAAGGTGTCGTCGCTGCGCTTGACCACCAGGGTCTTGACGATGTCGGACGGCTCGATGCCGAGCAGCTGGGCCGCTTCCTCCAGGCTGCGGGCTGCCGGACGCTCGACGACCCGGATGCTGACCCCGCGCGCTGCGGCATCGGCCTCGACGCGGGCCCGGCCGGTGGGTGCAGTGCCTGCTCCGTCGCCCTGCACAGCCGCGTCTCCGCCGTGATTCTCCACAGCTTCTGGTCCGTCGGTCATGCTGCTCCGCTCTATCTGGGAGAATTGGGGAAATGTCTACTACAGCAACGATAAGCCACGCGCCACAGCTGACCATCGGTCCGCTGGCCCTCGACGTGCCCGTCGTGCTGGCGCCGATGGCCGGGATCACGAACACCGCGTTCCGCAGGCTCTGCCGCGAATTCGGCGCCGGTCTCTACGTGAGCGAGATGATCACCTCGCGCGCCCTCGTCGAGCGCACCCCGGAATCGCTCCGCCTGATCACCCACCACGAGTCGGAGACGCCGCGCTCCATCCAGCTCTACGGGGTCGACCCGAAGACCGTCCGCGAGGCGGTCACCATGCTGGTCGCGGAAGATCGCGCCGACCACATCGACCTCAACTTCGGCTGCCCGGTGCCCAAGGTCACCCGCAAGGGCGGGGGAGCTGCACTGCCGTGGAAGCTCGGACTGTTCCGCGAGATCGTCGAGGGAGCAGTGCAGGCGGCCGGGTCCATCCCGCTCACGGTCAAGATGCGCAAGGGCATCGACAGCGACCACCTCACCTACCTCGAAGCGGCGAAGGCCGCTGAGGGCGCGGGAGTCGCCTCCATCGCGCTGCACGCCAGGACGGCCGCGGAGTTCTACTCCGGCCACGCGGACTGGTCCGCCATCGCCAAACTCAAAGAGACCATCACCGGCACCCCCGTGCTCGGCAACGGCGACATCTGGTCGGCGGCAGACGCCATCCGGATGGTCGAGGAGACCGGGTGCGACGGTGTCGTCGTCGGGCGCGGCTGCCTCGGCCGGCCGTGGCTGTTCGGCGACCTCGCCGCGGCGTTCCGCGCTCGGGCAGGGCAGATCGACGCCGCCGAGGCGGAGCGGGCGCAGGCGCATCCCTCGCTCGGACAGGTCGCCGCGACGTTCCGCAGGCACGCCGAGCTGCTCGTCGAGTTCTTCGACAGCGAGGAGCGGGGCTGCCGCGACATCCGCAAGCACGTCGCGTGGTACTTCAAGGGATACCCGGTGGGCGGCGACCTGCGGGCGAGCCTTGCGACGGTCGACACGCTCGCGCACCTCGACGACCTGCTTGCCACGCTCGACTGGGATCAGGAGTACCCGGGAGAGGCGGCAGAGGGCCAGCGCGGCCGCGCAGGCACCCCGAAGAAGCCGGCGCTGCCGGACGGCTGGCTCGCCAGCCGCGACCTCGACGGGTTCGAGCGCGCAGAGGTCGCGGACGCGGAGGTGCACAACAGTGGTGGATAGTCCGGTGGGCCACGGCGCGGGCCACGGTCACGACAGTCACGACAGTCACGACGGCCGCGCGTCCGGCCAGGTGGCGGAGGCGTCCGGGTACAGCGAGCACGACCGTGAGCGCTGGCTGCCCGAGCAGCATTCCAGCAGGCGCAGCGACTTCGCACGCGACCGCGCGCGGCTGCTGCATTCCAGCGCGCTGCGGCGGCTGGCGGCGAAGACCCAGGTGCTCAGTCCGACCGCCGGCCTCGACTTCGCCAGGAACCGGCTGACGCACTCGCTCGAAGTGGCGCAGGTCGGCCGGGAGCTGGCCAACAGTCTCGGTCTCGACCCGGACATCGTCGACACCGCCTGTCTCGCGCACGACATCGGCCACCCGCCGTTCGGTCACAACGGCGAGCGCGCGCTCAACAGCTGGGCCGACGACATCGGCGGCTTCGAGGGCAACGCGCAGACGCTGCGGCTGCTCAGCCGGCTGGAGCCCAAGGTATTCGGCCGCGACGGGCGGCCGTACGGCCTCAACCTCACGAGGGCCAGTCTCGACGCCAGCTGCAAGTATCCGTGGCCGGACAGCTCCTCCGTCGCCGACCCGAGCGGCAGGGCCAAGTTCGGCTTCTACGCCGACGACCGCGCTGTCTTCGAGTGGATGCGCGCCGGTGCACCCGACCGCGTGCGCTGCATCGAGGCCCAGGTGATGGACCTCAGCGACGACATCGCATACTCGGTGCACGACTTCGAAGACGCCGTGGTGAACGGCTACATCGACGTCGCCGCGCTCGGCAGCAGGGTCGACCACGACGACCTGGTGCGCTCGATGTACGACTGGATCGGCGGAGAGTTCAGCCACGACGAGCTGATCTCGGCGTTCGACCGGCTCGACAATCTCGACATCTGGCTCGACGGGTGGGACGGCAGCCGCCGGTCGCAGGCCAGGCTGAAGAACCTCACCAGCCAGCTGATCGGCCGGTTCGCCCACGCTGCGGTGCACGCCACGAAGGAGACGTCGGGCAGCACGGACCTCATCCGGTTCGGTGCGGATGTGGTCGTCCCGTCCGCCATCCAGGCCGAGATCGCGGTGCTCAAGGGCATCGTCGCCACGTTCGTGATGTCGCGCAACACCCGGCAGCCGATCTACGCGCAGCAGCGCCAGATCCTCACCACCCTCGCCGACCTGCTCTACTCGCGCGGACCGGCCGAACTGGACCCCGGCTTCGCCGAGGACTGGAAGGACGCGGACGACGACACCCAGCGCAAACGCGTGATCGTCGACCAGGTCGCCAGCCTCACCGACCAGTCCGCCCTCAGCTGGTACGAACGGCTGGTGCAGCACTGAGTCGTCGATGAGTTCACTCAGCGGGCTTGAAACGCCGACCCCAGTGCAGAATGCTGGTGTTCTCGGCATCGAGAGGAAAAGATGAGCACCCCACTACCCCCGGCGGACGGCGACCAGCCGACCCCACCCGATGCCACCACCCCGGCGCCCGCCAAGCGAGCACCCCGGTCCCCGCGCGCAACCACGCCGAAGGCGACGACGCCGGCGGCGGGTGCGCCCGAGCCGACGACGCCGCAGACGGCAWCGCCGCCGACTCCTGCCTCGAAGACCACCACGCCGCGCGCCTCGGCGGCCAGACCGGCCACCGGCGCGAAAGCCTCCGCGACTGCGAAATCCGCAGCCGCGAAGCCGGCGGCAGCGAAGTCCGCAACGGCGAAGCCTGCCACGGCGAAGCCTGCCTCGGCGAAGCCTGCGGCCGCGAAGGTGCCGTCCGCCACGCGCACCAGGCGTGCCGCCGCGAACAAGCCGGCTCCGGCAGCGCCCCAGGGCGAGGCTCCCTCGATCATGGATGCTGCGCTCGGCGCCGCGAACCCCATCGCCGACACCTCGTCGTCGCCCGTCGAGCCGCTGTCCGAGGCTGAGGCTTCGCCATCCGCGACTAGTGCTCCAGGTGTCGACGCGCCTGCCGCTGCCGACCAGCCTGTCCCGGGCGCTGGCGACCCCACCGCGGTGATGGAGCCCACGGCGACCGTTGAGCCCGCCACCGCTGTCGAAGCAACGCCGGTGGTAAGTCCCACCGCGGCCGCCGAACCCACCGCCACCGCCGAACCCACCGCTGAGACCGTCCGTCTCCCGGAGCCAACCGC
>NZ_NCSR01000033.1:0-32457 GCF_002105485.1 Leifsonia sp. NCR5 | reverse complement strand
GCCCCCGCGCCCGCACCACTCCCGGCCCCCGTGCCGGTCCCGTGGTTGGTGCTCCACGCATCCCGCCCCCAGTTGCCGCGCACCGCCCAGACGATCAGCCCGGCGATCAGCGCGAGCACGATCAGCGTCCAGACCACCCGCCCGATCACGTCGCCGATCGACGGCGACCCCCAGAACCCGCCGTCCGCCCACCAGATCCCCGGCGCCCACGGCAGCAGGGACAGCAGCGCGAGCACCCCGATGCCGACGATCGCCGGCTGGAAGTCGCCATCGAACAGCCGCTGCAGGTGGATGCGGTTCTCCCTGTCCGGCAGGAGTGCCCACGCCGCTGCGTAGATCAGCAGCATCGGGGCGCCGAGGATCGCGGCGACGACGACGATGCCGCGCACGATCAGCGGGTCGATGCCGATGCGGTTGGCGACGCCGGCGCAGACGCCGCCGAGCCAGCCTTCCGTGCGCACGATGCCGAGGCCGCGCATCCAGGTGAAGAACGTGGTCCCGCGCCCGGAGAGGCCGCTGGTCGGGCCGCCGTACGGCGCACCGGGCGTGCCGGGTGGGGGAGGTGTGGTCGAGTCATGCTGTGACATGCTTCGATCCTGGCGTCGGCGGCGGGGTCGCCGGTATCGGGTATCACCCTGAGTCATCCCTGATTCGTCGCGGCCGGGGTGTCGGGGATGGGCCGAGTCTGCTTGGATTTCACCGTGACCGACACGTTCGCGCCTCGAAGCGCGCCAGCACGCCCTCCGCGGGTTCCGTTGGCGCGCCCGCGGACCTGCGAGCTGAGCGGGGTGAGCGTCGCGCTCGCCGATCACCTCGGCTGGTCGGTCACGATGGTGCGCTGGCTGTTCGTCGCCCTCGCGCTGATCGGCGGGGCAGGCGTCCTCCTCTATCTGTGGTTGTGGGCGCTCACGCCGCTGCGCCCGGCGACGCTGGCCGACCCGCAGGAACGCGTCGTGCGCCGCATCCCCGTCGCGTGGCTGCTGCTCGGGATGTCCGGGGTCGCCGGCATCTCGGCCGTCGCCCTGGCCTCGGCGGGCTCCTCCCCGTTCGGCCTGCTCGCTGCGATCGGCGCGAGCATCCTGCTGGCGGTCGCCTGTGTGGCCTGGGACCAGCTGGTCGACGTCGGTGATGTCGCCCGCACGCCGGCCACCTCCCGCACGCTGCGCATCGCGGCCGGCGCCTTCCTCGTGGTGATCGCCATCGCGCTGAGCTCGCTGGTCGACCAGGCGGGCACGGGCTGGCTGTGGCTCGGGATCATCGCCTCCACGTTCGCGGGCGCCGCCGTGCTCGTCGGCCCGTGGGCGCTGCGGCTGTGGCGCGAGCTGATCGCCGAGCGCACAGCGCGCATCAAGCAGGAGCAGCGTGCGGAGATCGCCGCGCACCTGCACGACTCCGTGCTGCAGACCCTCGCGCTCATCCAGAACAGGGCGGGAGCGTCGAGCGAGGTCGCCAGGATCGCCCGCGCCCAGGAGCGCGAACTGCGCGAGTGGCTCTATGCGGACGCCGCGGACGACCGGGATGCGCAGGTGCGCGACCTCGCCTCCGAGCTGCGGGCCACCGCTGCCGCCCTGGAGGTCGACCATCCGGTGCACATCGACGTCGTCGCCGTCGGAGAGCCCGTCGAGCATGCACCCAACGAGCTCGCCGCCGCTGCCAGGGAGGCCATGCTCAACGCGGCCAGGCACGCGGGCGGCGACGTGTCCGTCTACGTGGAGAGCCGGGCGGGAGGGGTGGACGTGTTCATCAGGGACCGCGGCCCGGGGTTCGACGTGGATGCGCTGCCGGAGGGCAGGCTCGGCGTCCGCGAGTCCATCATCGGCCGGATGCGCAGGGCGGGCGGGCACGCGACCGTCACCTCCCGGGCCACCGGCACCGAAGTCCAGCTGAGCATCGAGTACGCGAACGAGGCACCATGACAGACCACACCGACCAGCCGGCACCCGCCGCGCAGAACCCGATCACCGTGGTGATCGTCGACGACCACTCGATCTTCCGCTCCGGCCTGCGCGCCGACCTCGACGACCGCCTCTCCGTGGTCGGCGAGGCGGCCGACGTGGATGCGGCGGTCGCCACGATCCTGGCCACGCGCCCCTCCGTCGTCCTCCTCGACGTGCACCTGCCCGGCGGAGCCGGCGGCGGGGGAGCAGAAGTGGTGCGCAGGACCATCGCGGAGTGTCCGGACACCCGGTTCCTCGCGCTGAGCGTGTCCGACGCCGCAGAGGACGTGGTCGGCGTCATCCGGGCCGGCGCGCGCGGCTATCTCACCAAGGGAAGCTCGGGCGGCCAGGTGAGCGACGCGGTCGTCGGGGTCGCCGGCGGGGACGCGGTGTTCTCGCCCAGGCTGGCCGGCTTCGTCCTCGACGCGTTCGGCGCGGCGGCGGGGGAGCAGGCGGAGTCGACGGACGAGCTCGACAGGCTCTCCGCCCGCGAGCGCGAGGTGATGCGGCTGATCGCCCGCGGCTACTCCTATAAGGAGGTCGCGGCCGACCTGTTCATCTCGATCAAGACCGTCGAGACGCACGTCTCCGCCGTGCTGCGCAAGCTGCAGCTGTCGTCCCGCCACGAGCTCACGGCCTGGGCGCTGGAGCGCAAGCTCCTCTAGCCTCCTCTAGCGCGAGACTCCACTATCTGTCGCGAATCGCCCGGGATCCGCGACAGTTACCGGCATCTCACGCATCCGGTGCGGCGAACAGGCGCTGGAGGCGGCGCACCCCTTCGAGCAGTTCGTCGTCGCCGAGCGCGTACGAGAGCCGCAGGTAGCCCGACGGCCCGAACGCCTCTCCGGGAACCGTCGCGACCTCTGCCTGATCCAGGATGAGGTCGGCCAGTTCCAGTGACGTTGTCGGCGTCACGCCGCCCCAGGTCCTGCCGAGCAGGCCGGACACATCCGGATAGACGTAGAACGCGCCCTGCGGCGTCGGGGTGAGGATGCCGTCGATGGCGTTCAGCTCGGACACGATCGTGCGCCGCCGCCTGTCGAACGCGAGCCGCATCTGCTCCTCGGGCTCCTGCGTTCCGGTGAGGGCTTCGAGCGCGGCCCGCTGCGAGATGTTGGACACGTTGGACGACAGGTGCGACTGCAGGTTGGCCGCCGCGGCGATGATGTCGGAGGGGCCGACCATCCAGCCCACCCGCCAGCCGGTCATCGCGTACGTCTTGGCGACGCCGTTGACCAGGATGGTGCGGTCGGCCAGAGCGGGGACGGCGTCCACGATCGAGACGGCCTTCACGCCGTCGTACGTGAGGTTCTGGTAGATCTCGTCCGCGATCACGTAGAGGCCGTGCTCGTCCGCCCAGCGGCCGATCTCCTCGACCTGCTCCGGCGGGTAGACGGCGCCGGTCGGGTTCGACGGGGAGACGAACAGCAGCACCTTGGTGCGCTCGGTGCGTGCGGCTTCGAGCTGGTCGACGGTCACCAGGTAGCCCTGGTCCGCCCCGGCGAACACGTCCACCTGCACTCCGCCGGCCAGCTTGATCGCCTCGGGGTACGTGGTCCAGTACGGGGTGGGGACGAGCACCTCGTCTCCCGGATCGAGCAGGGTCGCGAACGCCTGGTAGACCGCCTGCTTGCCTCCGTTGGTGACCACGACACCGGATGCGGGCACATCCAACCCGGAGTCCCTGCGCGTCTTCTGCGCGATCGCCTCGCGCAGCTCGGGGAGCCCGGCGGCCGGGGTGTACCGGTAGTTGCGCGGGTCCTCGACGGCGGAGATGGCGGCGTCCACGATGTTCTGCGGGGTCACGAAGTCCGGCTCGCCCGCCGCGTAGCTGATCACGGGCCTGCCCTGCGCTTTGAGGGCCTTGGCCTTCGCATCCACTTTGAGGGTGGCTGACTCGGCGATGGATGCGATGCGTGTCGAAATGCGCTGCTGTGCGGTCACGGGGCCCAACTTTACAGTCCGCTCCGGGTCACATACACTTGGTCGCGGTAGTTGAAATCTGCCAAGCTTTTTTGCGCCCTTTTTCGATTGAGGTCCGCCGGCGGAACTGCCTCGCTCGCAGAGAAATCTCCGAGTGTGATCGGCTAGCCTGGTCGGGAAGGTGTGCGCGGGAACGCTCAGCGATTTCGCTTTCATAGGGCGGTGGCTCAATTGGTAGAGCAGCGGTCTCCAAAACCGCAGGTTGCAGGTTCGAGTCCTGTCCGCCCTGCAAGTCGTCACTTCAGGTGACGACCCACGAAAGGTGTAACAAGGTGGCCCGAAAAGTTATCGACGAGCCGAGCGAGGAAATCGTCGCCAACGCGAAGAAGGACCGCGCCGCAAAGCGTGGACCCTTCGCACGGATCGCTCTGTTCATCCGCCAGGTCATCGGCGAACTGAAGAAGGTCGTCACCCCGACGCGCAAAGAACTGTTCAGCTACACCGGAGTTGTTCTCGTCTTCGTGGTGATCATGATGGCGCTCGTGTCCCTGCTCGACTGGGTCTTCGGGCTCGGCGTCGTCTGGGTCTTCGGAAACCCGTCCTGACCCAACGCCCGTGTCACGGCCCCACCCGAGGGCGGATCGACCGGCTACCGACAGAAATGGAATGAATTCAGTGTCTGAGACAAATCGCGACGACGTGGACTGGGCGACCGCAGCCGAGCAGTCCTCCGAAGACGATGAGGCGCAGACCGGCAACGTTCTGGCCCGCGACGAGGAATCCGTCGACGCCGCAGAGCACGAAGCTCTGCACGTGGTCGCAGAAGACGGAACCGAGATCGACCTGGACGCCGTCCTCGACGCGATGGCGGAAGCCGTCGACCCCGAGGCGGACCGCGCCGTCGACGAGGCCCTCGAGGTCGACGACGAGCAGGAGGCGGAAGCCGCCCTCGAAGCCGTCGAAGACGAGGACGAGGCAGCGACCGACCCCTACGAGGAGTTCCGCGCCGAGCTGCGCAGCAAGATCGGCAAGTGGTACGTCATCCACTCGTACGCCGGGTTCGAGCGCCGCGTGAAGTCGAACATCGAGAACCGCATGGTCTCCATGAACATGGAGGACTTCATCTTCGAAGTCCAGGTTCCGATGGAAGACGTCGTCGAGATCAAGAACGGCCAGCGCAAGATGGTCAACCGCGTGCGCATCCCGGGCTACGTGCTCGTGCGCATGGACCTCAACGAGGACAGCTGGTCCGTCGTCCGGCACACGCCGGGTGTCACTGGCTTCGTCGGCAACGCGCACAACCCCACCCCCCTGCGCTTCGAAGAGGCCTTCTCGATGCTGAAGAGCCTCGTGCAGGTCGAAGCGGCTCCGGCCAAGGGTGCTGCGAAGGGTCAGAAGGCCGCGCAGCGCGTCATCCCCGCCGAGGTCGACTTCGAGATCGGCGAGACCATCACGATCAAGGAAGGCTCGTTCGCGGGCCTGCCTGGTTCGATCAGCGAGATCAAGCCGGAGAGCGGCAAGCTCACCGTCCTCGTCTCCCTGTTCGAGCGCGAGACCCCGGTCGAGCTCAGCTTCGACCAGGTCACCAAGCTCTAACGGAATAAGAGCGACCCGCCCTCAGTTTTCTCAATCACCGGATCTCGGACAGGCCGAGAAACCGGGAGAGCCGTTCGGGATGAGATCCCGGATGCTCGAATACACAAAGAAGGAAGAAACATGGCACCGAAGAAAAAGGTCACTGGTCTGATCAAGCTTCAGATCAACGCCGGCGCCGCCAACCCCGCCCCGCCGATCGGTCCGGCGCTGGGTCAGCACGGCGTCAACATCATGGAGTTCTGCAAGGCGTACAACGCGGCGACCGAGTCGCAGCGCGGCAACGTCATCCCGGTGGAGATCACCGTCTACGAGGACCGTTCGTTCACGTTCGTCCTCAAGACGCCGCCGGCCGCCGAGCTCATCAAGAAGGCCGCAGGCGTCCCCAAGGGCTCCGGCGTCCCGCACACCACCAAGGTCGGCAAGCTGACCCAGGAGCAGGTGCGCGCGATCGCCGAGCAGAAGATGGTCGACCTGAACGCGAACGACATCGACGCAGCGTCGAAGATCATCGCAGGCACCGCCCGTTCGATGGGCATCACGGTCGAGGCGTAAGCCCTCGTCCTCCACAGACACATCCGTGGCAGAGCCGGCCAGGCTCGCACCACATTCTCGACAGGAGAAACCACATGGCACACAAGTCAAAGGCCTACCGGGCCGCGGCCGAGAAGATCGAGGCCGGAAAGTTCTACACCCCCACTGAGGCCGTCTCGCTCGCTCGCGAGACCGGCTCCAGCAACTTCAACTCGACCGTCGAGGTCGCGCTGAAGCTCGGCGTCGACCCCCGCAAGGCGGACCAGATGGTCCGCGGTACCGTCATTCTTCCTCACGGCACCGGCAAGACGGCTCGCGTCGTCGTGTTCGCGACGGGCCCGGCTGCTGAGGCCGCCATCGCAGCAGGCGCAGACGAGGTCGGCGGCGCCGAGCTCATCGAGAAGGTCGCCGGTGGATACACCGACTTCGACTCGGCTGTCTCCACCCCGGAGCTCATGGGCCAGGTCGGCCGTCTCGGCAAGGTGCTCGGCCCGCGTGGTCTGATGCCGAACCCGAAGACCGGCACTGTGACGCCGGATGTGGCCAAGGCCGTCTCCGACATCAAGGGTGGAAAGATCGAGTTCCGCGTCGACAAGCACGCCAACGTGCACTTCGTCGTCGGCAAGGCGGCCTTCACCGCCGAGCAGCTCGACGAGAACATCAAGGCCGCTCTCGAAGAGGTCATGCGTCTCAAGCCGTCCTCCTCGAAGGGCCGTTACGTTCAGAAGGGCGCTGTGTCGACCACGTTCGGCCCGGGCATCCCGCTGGACGTCAACGCCATCTAGGCAGCGACCGAATCGTTCGATCAGGCCGTCTCCGGTTTCCGGAGGCGGCCTTTTCGTCGTTTACGCGTGACCATCTTTCATCCGTGTAAAACTTTGCAACAGAACTGTCTACCCCTCTTGTGGCGGTAGAACTCATGGGTCTACTCTCGCGATTGGCGCGCGCCGCGCGCCGCTCACTGTCGAGTAAGGATCAACTTCATGACAACTCGCACCACCAGACGAGTCCTCCACAAAAGGGCCGTCGGAATCATCGCCACCGCGGCCGCCGCGGTGGCGTTGTCGATGGCGGGGACCGGAGCAGCGAATGCGGCCGACAGGGTCACTTTCGCCGACTCCGTACCGAGCTGGGCGACTGCAGCCAACGATGCAGGAGCCGCCCCGACGGACCAGACAGTGCAGGGCGAGATCTACCTCCCCCTGCGCGACCAGCGAGGCGCCGAGGCGCTCGCGAAGGCCGTCTCGAATCCGGTCAACCTGGGCTTCCGCAAGGCGCTCAGCCCGAGCCAGTGGATCAACCGGTTCTCGCCGACCCAGGCGGACACGGATGCTGTCGTCAGCTTCCTGAAGACGGCCGGCCTGTCGATCACGGCCGTTCCCGCCAGCCGCCAGTACGTGGTCTTCCGCGGCACGCCGGACCAGCTCGGTTCGATCTTCGGCACGTCGCTGCACTCGTTCGACTACGCGGGCAAGAAGCTCGTCGCGCCGACCAGTGCACCGTCGCTGCCCGCCGCGGTCGGCACCAAGGTGTCCGGCATCAGCATCGAGCAGTCGCGCACGCTGACCAAGCCGGACTCGATCAAGCAGGGCGACCTCGGCGCATCCGGCACTCCGCAGCTGAGCCGCCAGGCGGCAGCCACCCCCGTCGTGGTGACCCCGTGCTCGCACTACACCGGTGAGCACGTCGTGACCGTTCCGCCGAGCTACAACGGCCAGACGCAGTACGGCACGTACAACTGCGGATACACTCCGGCGCAGCTCCGTTCGGCATACGGCCTCGACACGCTGAGCAAGCGCGGCGTGAACGGCTCGGGACAGACCGTCGCAATCATCGACGCGTACGCGAGCCCGTCCATCGTGAAGGACGTCAACTCGTACTCGCAGCAGTACGGCGAGCCCGGCCTCACCAACTCGAACTACCAGCAGCTGGTGCCGAAGCCGAGCGAGTTCACCGACCAGGAGCTGTGCCAGCAGCCGAGCGGATGGCAGGGCGAGCAGACGCTCGACGTCGAGTCCGTCCACGGCATCGCACCGGGCGCGCGCATCCTGTACGTGGGTGGCACGGACTGCAGTGGTGGCCTCGACGTCGCCATGTCGAAGATCCTCGACAACAAGCTCGCCACGATCGTGAGCAACAGCTACGGCAACGTGGGTGAGGCTGTCCCCGCCGACGTGATCCAGGGCGAGGTCAACCTGCAGCTGCAGGCGGCGGGCGAGGGCATCGGCCTGTACTTCTCGAGCGGTGACAACGGCGACGAGGTCGCGAACCTCGGATACGCGTCGCCCGACTTCCCCGCATCCTCCCCGTGGGTGACCTCGGTGGGTGGGACGAGCCTCGGCATCGACAAGAACGGCAAGATCGCGTACGAGACCGGCTGGGGTGACACCGTCGACCAGATCGTCAAGAACGCGGACGGTTCGCTCGCATACGCGCAGCCCCTTCCTGGCACCCGGTTCGTCGGCGGTGCCGGCGGTGGCGTGAGCGCCGTGTTCGCGCAGCCCGACTACCAGAAGAACGCCGTGCCCGCCGCCCTGGCGAACGGGCACCGCGTCTCCCCGGATGTCGCTGCCCTCGCCGACCCGTACACCGGGTTCTCGATCGGCATCCGTCCGATCATCGACGACACGACCCTCGAGACGGGCGACTACGTGAACGAGACATACGGCGGAACCTCGCTGGCGTCTCCGATCGTGGCGGCTCAGATCGCGATCGTCCAGCAGGCGACGCACACGTCGATCGGGTTCGCGAACCCGACGCTGTACGGCATCAAGCGCATCCTGCCGAACGCGTTCCGCGACGTCGTGCCGCAGAACCCGACGCAGGCCGTTGCGTACACCAGCGCCACTAGCGGCAACAGCTACCTGGTGTCCTTCGATCAGGACACCACGCTGAAGACCGCGAAGGGCTACGACGACGTCACCGGCCTCGGCGGTGTGACGTTCAACCTGCTGTCCCTCGTCGCGGCGGGGCGCCACTAGCGCCCGCACCGCACGGAACGGCCGGTCGCCCCTTCTGGGGTGGCCGGCCGTTTCAGTAGAGTGGGGCGGGTGACCGTCACCATCCGCTCCGCAGAGGCACGGGATGCGCGGGGCCTCGCCTCCGTCGCCGCCGTGACCTTCCCGCTCGCCTGCCCTCCGCACACCACCGAGGAGGCGAAGGCGGCCTTCGTCGCCACCATGCTCTCCGAGGAGAAGTTCACGGAGTACCTCGCCGACGAGGCGCGCGTGCTGCTGGTGGCCGAGGAGGAGGACGCGGACGGGGGCGTCGAGGCCATCGGATACACGATGGTGAACCTGGGGGAGCCGACGGACTCCGACGTGAGCGCGGCCATCCGCATCCGGCCGTCCAGTGAACTGAGCAAGTGCTACGTGCTGCCTGGCCACCACGGCGCAGGGGTGGCTGGTGGGCTCATGGAGGCGAGCCTCGCGGCGGCGGCCCAGGCCGGTGCATCCGGAATGTGGCTGGGCGTCAACGAGGAGAACGCGCGGGCGCAGAAGTTCTACGCCAAGCACGGGTTCGAGCGGGTCGGCTCCAAGCAGTTCCTGGTGGGCGACCGGCTGGAGGACGACTGGGTGATGGAGCGGCCGCTCTAGCGAGCGGGGTTCGTCAGCCCTCGGCCACCTTGACCACGATCTTGCCGCGGGTGTGGCCGGATTCGATGGCTCGATGGGCGTCGGCGATCTGGTCGAGCGCGAAGATCTTGTCGACGTGCACGCGGACGTTTCCCGACTCGAGCAGCCGGGCGATGACGGCGAGGGTGTTGCCGTCCGGTGCGACCTTGTAGTCGGTGCCCCTCACCCCGGCCGCCGCCGCCTCCTCTTCGAAGGTCGGCCAGCTGCCGGTGGGCGCGTTGACGATGAGGCCGCCGCGGCGCAGGACCGCCAGCGAGCGGCTGCCGGTGTCGTCGTGCACGTTCCCGACCAGGTCGATGACCACATCCATCTCGCCGGCGACGTCCTCGAACCGGGTGGTCTCATAGTCGATGACGGAGGACGCCCCGAGCGAGCGCAGCCACGACGCGTTCGCACCGGATGCGGTGGCCGTGACCTGCGCGCCGAAGTACGACGCGAACTGCACGGCGAAGTGACCGACGCCGCCGCTGCCCGCGTGGATGAGCATCCGCTGGCCCTCGTGCGCCTTCGCCACCTCGACCACCATGCCCCACGCCGTGAGTGCGGCCAGCGGGGCGCCGGCCGCCTCGATGTGCGACAGGGTCGACGGCTTCCGGACGACGCTGAGGCTCGGCACCGAGACGTACTCCGCGTATGTCCCACCGAACCGGGGGACCATCACCATCCCGAACACCTCGTCGCCGGGCTTGATGGGATGCGCGCGATACGGCGACTCGACGACCACACCGCTGAAGTCGTGTCCGAGCACGGCGGGCAGGTCCCGGATGGCGCCGAACACGCCGCGCCCGGCCCTGGTCTTGGCGTCGATCGGGTTCACGCTCGCGGCGACGACCTTGACCAGGAACTCCGCGTTCACCCTGTCGGGCGTCGCGGTCTCGCCGATCCGCAGCTCGTCCGCGTCGCCGGGCCTGGCGAGCAGTGCGGCCCGCATCGTCTTCTGCATTCGTCGTCCCCTCATCGGCTGCTCTTCAGTCAAGCCCGTCAATGATTCGCGGGTGTTTCGGCGGCGTCACCACGTATGAACAGTGCGTTTCGGATACCCCCAGGACGTTTCCAGGCGGCGTCTGGTTAGGATGCTCCTCGTGAGCAGACTGCTGCGTGTCGTGCGCCAACCGTTCGCGGCACCGCTGCTCGCGCGCGGCTGGCAGCGAGCGGTGCCCGTGCTGCTCGCGCTCGGCACCATCTCGGTGCTCGGCGGGCTCACCATCATCTGGGCGGCGCGGCTCACCGTGCCGTACCCGGTCTACGTCAGCGAGCTCGGCGCTCAGGGCGCGCCGACCGCTCAGCCGTTCGCCGTCGCGCTGCTGTGCATCGCGGCAGGCGGCTTCTCGATCGCACTGGCGAGCGGGCACATCCGGTCGTCGGTGCGGCTGCTGAACCGGTGGGCGCCCGCCGTGACGCTCGGGTTCGCCGCGATCTGCTTCGTCGTGGCGTCGCAGATCACCTGCACGGCTGCGTGCCCCGTGCCGCTCGCCGATCCGCGGTCGACGGTGCAGGACCTCGTGCACACGGTGACGGCGGTGCTGGGCTTCGGGGCCGCCTGCTACGCGATGCTGCAGGTGGCGTTCGCCTCCACGGTGCCCAGGGTGGCGCGGTTCTCGCTGGTGAGTTGCTTCGCAGTGGCGGGCATCACCATCGTGGGCGGACTGCTCGCGATCGTGCACGTCGCCACGGATGTCGGAGCGTGGCTGGAGCTGATCGGGACGACGGTGGCCATCGCGTGGCTGGCGATCTACTCGCTGACGCTGGTGCGCGTTCCGGTGCTCGCGGAGTAGGCGGGCCGGCAGCTCAGGACGGCTGCGGGCTGGTCGCGCGGCGCAGGGCGTCGATGAGGTCGCCAGCCAAAGCGACGAGCTTCCTGATCTCGGCGTCGTCGCGGTCCACCCACCGGCATTCCGGTTCTTCGTGCAGCGGGACGAACCCGGAGTGCTGCTCCCAGACGAAGAGGGTGCGCTCGGCGCCGAGCACGAATTGCTGCCACCAGATCTGCCGCAGGTAGTTGCGCGGGATGCTCCGGAACGGCTTGTTCGTCGTCTTGATCTCCGCGAGCTCGATGGTGCCGCTGGCCCGCACGGTCAACCCATCCGGTGTCGCCAGGAAGCGGGGCTCTCGCTCGGAGTGGTAAAGAGCATCCGACGGGTGAATGCCGTGGGTGGCCGCCACCCAGGCGGCGATCTCTGGCTCCCGGGTGCGGCCGTGTTGGGTGTAGATGTTGCCCGAGAATCCGGTGCCGTGCAGCTTGTCGTACGCGGCGGACTGCACCGAGCGCGGCGTGGACAGCTTCGCCACGTCGGTCGCGGTGATGCCGCGGCTGCGGGCGCGCAGCCAGGCGACCCTGTCGCTGGAGTGGGCGACGACCCTGCTGAGGTGCCCGCGGTACACGCGGTCGGCATCCGGTGCTTCGAGCTGGAATTCGAGCTCCGCCTGCACAGCCTCCGCCTGAACGACCTCGGCCGGCCGCAGGTCGACGAGAGAGGCTGGACGGGTCAGGACAGGATCGAGCACCCGTCCATTCTCTCTCGCATCACGCCCCCGCGCTCGACCCCACGCCAGCGACGCCGAGCTGGCGGCGGGCCTCGTCGATGGTCTCCACGGTCTGCACCGCCTCGACCAGTGGATGCAGGGGAGAGTCGGTCAGCCCCTCCGTCACGTAGCGGGCGAGCGCGGCCGCCTCGTACGACATGCCCTGCCTGCCCGGCCGTCCGTAGGGGTCGTCCCAGCTGAGCACGTCGCCGCCCTGCACGAAGCGCAGGCCGCTCGCCGACCAGAACGGGCTGCCGGTCTCGACGCGCGCCTCCGACCCGCAGATCGTCGCGAGCGACGGGGTCGCCGCGCGCAGGCCAGTGCTGAGGAGCGCCTGCGCGCCGGTCACCGACGACAGGATGAGCGACGCCTGCTCGTCGACGCCGGTGGAAGCGAGCGTGCCGGCCGCGATGATCCCGGCCGGGCGGCCGATCGCGAACGACGCCCAGGAGACCACGTACACGCCGAGGTCGAGGAGCGCCCCGCCGCCGAGGGCCGGGTCGAAGAGCCTGCTGGCCGGGTCGAAGCGCGCGCTGCCGCCGAAGTCGGCGGTCACCACGCGCACGTCACCGAGCGCGCCGTCGTCGAGCAGCTGCCGGATGATGTCGGTCTGCGGCAGGTAGCGCGTCCACATCGCCTCCATCGCGAACACGCCCGCCGCCTTCGCCGCCCGCTCGATGCGCCGGGCGTCCTCCGCGTCGGCCGCGAGCGGCTTCTCCACCAGGACGCTCTTGCCCGCCGCGATGGCCAGCAGGGCGTGCTCGGCGTGCTGGGTGTGCGGCGACGCGACGTAGACCACATCCACGTCGGGGTCGGCGACCAGCTCCGCGTACGAGCCGTACGCGCGCTCCACCCCGTGGGCGGCGGCGAACGCGGCGGCGCGCTCCGCCGACCGCGACCCTGCCGCCACCACGCGCTGCCGCGTGTGCGCGTGCAGCGCATCCGTGAAGTCGGCGGCGATCCCGCCCGGCGCGAGCACACCCCAGCGCAGCGGAGGTGCGTCTGCCGGGTCCGGATGGCGCGGGTCGGGAAGCGAGCGGAGTCGGGTGGTCATGGGACCAGTCTGCCGCACGCGCCGGCGCTCTGTGGGGGCGATTGATCTTCCAGCTATTATGAAAACATAATGCGTACTAGAACCTAAAATTGAAAGACAATACGCTTAAATCTCCGCGCGTTTGGACGACTGGGAATTATCGCTCACGTCCCGAGGAAAGGATCGAGATGCGTAAGCCCCTGCGATTGTGGCGAGTGAAGTCGGGAGCGGCGGTCGCCGCCATGGCCCTGACCGCAGCGTTGTGTGTTGGGAACACGCCCGCTTTGGCTGACGACGCGCCGGATGCGCCAGCTGCGGCTGAAGGAACGTCCATGAACAGCGAGGAGCCAGGCAGTGGGGCGCGCGCGCACGACGAGGCAACGCGAGACTACGTGGCACGTGATGTGGATACTGGCGAAGGAATCATGGAATCGCCCGTAGCGGCAGCAGCGGACGGCGGGTTCCTCACCTTCCCTCGGGTGACCGACAACGTGTTTCGTTACACGGTGAAGATCGCGGCATCGGCTCGGGGAGAGCAGTACCGTCCTGTTCTGCAGGCGGTCGCCAATGAGTTGCGAGCGGCGGGCCTCGCCGATCTCACCATCGCCGCTGGCCAGTTCGCGCTCCCAGACGGTCCCAAGGTGATACCGAAAACCCACGAGATCTACTTCTACAACGTGGCGACGAACGAATGCGGAGCCGGTGCAGTCGGATGCGGCGGACCGTGGTTCAGGTCACGAGCGCATGATGCCGACGCGATCGCCATCAGCGGGAGGGTCTGGATCTACCCGGTCATCGACGGGAGATCGGCCCAGGAGAAGCATCACGTTGTGGCCCACGAGATCGGTCATGCACTCGGACTACAGCATTTCGATGGGGTCTTTCAGGGCGCGTACCAGGTGATGCATCCGTCGAAATTCGATTCTGCCTCGTACCAAAACGGCGATCGTGCAGGGCTAGCGCATCTGGGACGAGATGAGCGACCGAACGGGACGCTCGAGCCGCTCACGTTCCCGTCGGCCGGGAAGATCCGCGCGACCGGTTGGGCGTTCGACCCGGATCAGACCGAGGCAGGGACGGTCAGGATCACCGTCGATGGGGCGACAGCCAAGCAGCAGGTCACGAATGTGTATCGCGCAGACGTGAACGCGGCACATAAGCTGCCCAACTTTGCGTACCGAGGCTTCGATGTGACGTTCAACGTATCGGCCGGTTCCCACGTCGTCTGCATGACGGTGCTGAACTATCCCCGGGACACGTACACGCCAGCAGGTTCATGTCAGACGGTGACGTCCAAGGGCGCGTTGACCTCGACACGGATCGAGGGCGGCGACCGTTACGAGTCCGCTGCTGCGGTGGCGCGGGCGGCCTTCCCTGTATCGGCGCCTGTCGTCGTCGTAGCTAGCGGTGAGTCTTTCCCCGACGCCCTGGCCTCCGGCCCGGTCGCGGCGAAGCTGGGCGGCCCGCTGCTCTTGACGCAGGGGACCGCGCTGACCGCGCCGACGAAAGCCGAGATCAGCCGACTCAAGCCGAGCAAGATCATCGTCTCCGGTGGAACGGCGTCGATCAGCGACAGTGTCCTGGCCGAGTTGAAGAAGGTGGCGGGGACGGTCGTCCGCGTCTCCGGTGCCGACCGCTACGAGACGTCGCGGAAGCTGGTGTCATATGCCTTCTCGAGTGCGTCGGTGGCGTTCGTCGCCTCCGGGGATACGTTCCCGGACGGACTCTCCGCTGGTGCAGGTGCCGCTGGACGGGGTGCTCCGCTGCTGCTGGTGAGCTCCGGGCCGACCGCGGCGGACGCTGCGACGGCGAGTCTGGCGAAGTCGCTGAAGTCGACGGCGGTCCGGGTCGTCGGAGGCACGGTGGTCGTGTCCACGACCACAGTGAACACGATCAAGGCTGTCGTCTCCGACACGCAGCGAGTGGCAGGGGCGGACCGTTTCCTGACCTCCGTAGCGATCGCGAAGAATTACTTCCCCGCAGCAACTCCTCAAGTGTTCGTCGTAAACGGGCTGAACTTCCCGGACGGGCTGGTCGCAGCGCCGCTGGCTGCAGTGAAGAAGGCGCCCGTGTATCTCTCGCCGGGCTACTGCCTCAACCGCGAAGCACTCACCGACTTGGACCGGCTGGGCGCCTCGCAACTCACTCTGATCGGCGGAACCACGTCCCTCAACGCCGATGTCGCAGCTGGACGTATCTGCTGAACCGGCCGAGTCGAAACTCACCTGAAAGGAAACGATGATGCATAAAATCCCATTCGCCATGGCGACGCTCGTGGGAGCTGTCGCTCTTGCGTTCGCCGCGCCTGCCGCGGACGCTCGGACTCTACCGCTGACACCGACAGTGAAAGAACGATTGGCTGGCGCCGACCGTTTCGGCACCGCTGTCGCCGTGTCGATGAACGCCTATCAGGACACGGCTCCGGTGGTCTACCTTACGAACGGGGTGAACTTCCCCGACGCGCTGTCGGCGGGACCGGTCGCAGCCCGGCAGGGCGGCCCAGTGCTCTTGTCGAAATGGGATCAGGTGCCCGATGCGACAATCGCCGAGATCGAGCGACTGTCACCGAAAAAGATCGTTCTCGTCGGCGGGACGTCGGCGCTCGCTCCCTCTGTCGAGAAATGGGCGAACTCGCTCGCTGAGCAAGTGGTGCGGATCGCCGGTTCCGATCGGTTCGACACGTCTCGACGTCTGGCGGAGGAATCCTTCACCGCCCCGGTCTCGACGGTCTACCTGGCCACCGGTAGGGACTACCCGGACGCGTTATCTGCGGGAGCCGCCGCGGCTAAGGCGGGCGGACCTGTTCTGCTTGTGGACGGAGACGCGGACCGGCTGGACGCTGCCACCGCGGCGACGCTGGCGAAACTCGCACCGGGAAAGCTGGTGATCGCGGGCGGACCTTCGGCTGTCTCGGACGGAATCCTCGCACAGGCGAAGTCCATGGTCCCCGCCTCGTCCAGGGTGGCAGGCATGGACCGTTTCGAAACCTCGGCCGCGATCGGCGATACATTCGGCGCTGCGAAGCACGGCTACGTCGCCTCCGGCTGGAACTTCCCGGACGCGCTGGTCGGATCGGCCCTCGCGGGAAGGAACGGCGAACCTCTCTATGTCATCCACCCATACTGCCAGCCGGACTCGACCGCTGACAGCCAGAGGATGCTCGGCGTCACCCAGGTGTCGATTATCGGCGGACCGGCGTCGATCGTTGACGCCGCAGCGACGCAATTGTGTTCCCGTGTTGTTTCGTCGCAAGTCTTACCGTAACGAGCACGCACCGGCGCCCGTGCTCATCGGCTCGATGAGCACGGGCGCCGTGCCGCTGACTGACCTAGCGCGGCCAGACGCCCGCATCCGGGTTGGACACCTCGGGCACACGCCGCGCGCCCGCCACGGGGGCGGCCCAGCGCACGCCGTTCGCGAGCACCTTCCGCACCTGCGGGTGGAAGTACACCGGGTACTCCTGGTCGCCGGGGCTGAAGTAGAAGATCTTGCCGCGGCCGCGCGTGAAGGTGACGCCGGAGCGGAAGACCTCTCCGCCGGTGAACGAGCTGATGAACACCAGGTCGTCCGGGGTGGGGATGTCGAAGAACTCGCCGTACATCTCCTGCGCCTCGATCACGATCGGCTGCTCGACGCCCTCGGCGATGGGATGCGTCGGGTTGACGTTCCAGACCAGCTCGCGCTCTCCGCCCTCCGGGTTGCGCCAGGCGAGCGAACACGTCGTGCCGAGCATCCGGATGAAGATCTTCGAGAAGTGGCCGGAGTGCAGCACGATCAGGCCCATGCCGCCGAGGACGTGGCTGCGGACGCGCTCCACGACCTCGTCCGAGACCTGGTCGTGGGCGATGTGGCCCCACCAGAGCAGCACGTCGGTGTCGGCCAGCACCTCCTCGGTGAGGCCGTGCTCCTCGTCGGCGAGCGTCGCGGTGCGGACGCTGACGTCGCTGCCGAGCAGGTCGCTCAGGCCGTCGGCGATGGCGCCGTGGATGCCCGTGGGGTAGATGGCGGCGATGTCCGGCTGGGTGGCCTCGTGGACCCCCTCGTTCCAGACGGTGACGCGCAGTGCCGACATGGTCATGCTCCCTTCGTGGCCGGCTCGAGCACGACCTCTGCGTTGCGGCGGGCCGACTCGTACGCCGCGTCGATGACGCGGGCGCGGTCGAGGGCGCGCGAGCCGTCGTATTCCGCCCAGTGCGCGGTGTCCGCGACGTGCTCGAGGAACGTCTCGACGACGGCCAGGTGGCCGCGGCCCGGGTCGGCGGCGACGCTCACGTCGGAGGTCGCCTCTCCCTCGCCGGTGAAGATGGTCAGTTCGCCCGCCGGCGCGTAGTCGACGACGCGCAGGTCGGCGCCGCCCTCCGTGCCGTAGAGGGTGATGCCGAACTCGTCGCCCGCCGGACGGTATGCCGCCCAGCTCGTCTCGAGCACGATCGAGCCGCCGCCTTCGAGACGCAGCAGCAGGCTGGCGAGGTCCTCGACCTCGTAGGCCGAGCCGACGTCCTGCTTGTTGCCCGCAGCACCGCCGCGGCCGCGGGTGCCGAGCTCGGAGTGGGTGACGGCCGACACCGCGGTGACCCGCGGCTCGCCGAACAGGTGCAGTGCGTAGTCGAGCACGTGCACGCCGATGTCGATCAGCGGTCCGCCTCCCGCCATCTCGCGGTTGGTGAACCAGCTGCCGAGCGCGGGGATGCCCGCCCTGCGCAGCCAGATCGCGCGTGCGTGGTACGGGCGGCCGATCTGTCCGGCGTCGATCGCGGCCTTGAGCGCCTCGATGTCGCCGCGGCGGCGGTGGTTGAACGCGACCTCCAGCACGCGGTTCGCGGCGTGGGCGGCATCCACCATCGCCTGCGCCTCGTCGGCGGTCCTGGCGATCGGCTTCTCGCTGAGGACGTGGATGCCCGCTTCGAGCGCCCCGACCGCGATCGGTGCGTGCAGGAACGTCGGCACGGCAACGCTGACCACGTCGATGCCGCCGTCTTCGACCAGCTCGTGCCAATCGCGGTAGAGGCGGGTGATGCCGTACTTCTCTCCCAGCTCGGCGCGCGGGCCGTCCTCCATGCCGGCGATGGCGACGAGCTCGACGCCGGGGAGGGTGGCGTACGCCTCCATGTGCTGCTGGCCGGCCCAGCCGAGTCCGATGACCGCGGCCTTGATGGTCGCGCCTGTACCGCCGGTGGTGGCGCCGGTGTTCGTCGCAGTGCTCACGACTGTCCTTCCGATTCGTGTGTTGTGGGTGGTCTTGTGGTGGACGGCGGGTGGGTCGAAACGATTCGATCGCGCCGGGGTGGATGCGGACGGTGGATGCGGGTGGCGGGCGGACGCCGCGGGGCTCAGTGGCCCAGGGGTCTCGCGTACCTGTCGTAGTTCTCGACGGGATCGAGCGCGTGCTGGATGACCATGATCGCCGCCCCGATCACGCCGCCGGTCTCCCCGGAGCGCGACTGCGTGATGGTGAGGTATTGCGTCGCCAGCGGGGTGGACCGCTGGTAGACGACCTCGCGGATCCCGGCGAGCAGCTGCTCGCCGACCCGGGAGAGGCTGCCGCCCACGATGACGAGCGAAGGGTTGAGGAGGTTCACCGAGGTCGCGATGACCTCGCCGAGGTCTCGACCGGCCTGGCGGATCGTCTGCTGCACCGTCACGTTGCCGGTGCGGGCGAGCTCGACGACGTCGTCGCTGGTGCGCGCCGGGATGCCGAGCGCCGTCAGTGTGCGCGCGATGGCCGGACCGGATGCGAGGGCCTCGAGGTCCGCATCCTGAGCGCCGTGGCTGGGGGTGTCTGCACCGAACGGCACGCGCACGTGGCCGAGGTCTCCCGCGGAGCCCTGCGCACCGCGCTGCAGCCGGCGGCCGTTGATGATGCCGGCGCCGATGCCGGTCGCCACCTTGACGAAGAGGAGGTCGGACTGCTCCGGCCAGACGAGGGCGTGCTCGCCGAGCGCGAGCAGGTTCACGTCGTTGTCGACGAGCACCGGCACGTCGAAGGTGCGGCCGACGTATCCGGGGATGTCGAAGCGGTCCCAGCCCGGCATGATGGGCGGGTTCACCGGCTGGCCGGTCGAGTGCTCGACGGGGCCGGGGACGCCGATCCCGATGCCGATGAGGTCGCTGAGCGGTCGGCCGGAGGCGGCGAACAGCTCGTGGGCGACGCCGAGCGCCCAGTCCAGGATCGGCTCCGGCCCGTCAGTGATCAGGATGCGCTTCGACTCCCTGGTCAGGATGTTGCCCGCCAGGTCGGCGAGCGCGACCACACCGTGGGTGGCGCCGAGGTCGATGGCGATGACGATGCGCGACTCCGGGTTGAACCGCACCCGGGCGGGAGGACGGCCGCCGGTCGAGACGTCGTCTCCGGCCGGTGCGACGAGTCCGGATGCGGTCAGGCTGTCGATCCGCACCGCAATGGTCGAGCGTGCGAGCCCGGTCAGCTCGGCCAGCTGCGCGCGCGTGCGGGGGACGCCGTCGCGCAGGATCGCCAGCAGGCCGGCGGCGTCCGGGGCGACGAGCGGCTGCTCACGCACGCTGTCGGTCATGAGGCTTATTGAACCACACCGTCCCCGGACGGAACAAAGTCTGTTTTCCTTCATGTGACTTTTGATTGACATTCGGCAGAAGTCTCGTTTGAATGGGAACGTCGCCATCAGGCGCGCCCTCAATCCACTCGACGAGGAGAAACGTGTCGAAGTCCAACCTGTCCGTGCAGCTCTACACCGTTCGGGAGCTCCTGACCGACGACACCGTCGGCACCCTCAAGCGCATCGCAGACCTCGGGTTCACCCAGGTCGAGCCGTTCGCCTTCCTCTCCTTCGGAGACGACCTCCGCCGTGGCCTCGAGGAGGCCGGCCTGTCGGCGCCCACCACCCACCAGGGCTTCATCGGCGGCGACCTCGAGCCCGTCTTCGAGGCGGCCAAGGCGCTCGGCATCGAGACCGTGATCGACCCGTACGTGGCTCCCGAGCGCTGGCAGACGGCGGAGAGCGTCGACGAGATCGCCGCTCAGCTCAACGAGGCGGCAGAGGTCGCCGCCCGCTACGGCGTCCGCGTCGGCTACCACAACCACGCGCACGAGCTCGAGAGCACCATCGACGGCGTCACGGCCCTCGAATACTTCGCGGGCAAGCTCGCCCCCGAGGTCGTCCTCGAGGTCGACACGTACTGGGTGGCCGTCGGCGGGCACGACCCCGTCGAGCTGCTCGGCGAGCTCGGCGACCGCGTCGTCGCTCTGCACATCAAGGACGGCCCAGGCACCACGGAGACCAAGGACCAGGTGGCCGTCGGCCAGGGTTCGCTGCCGATCGAGCAGATCATCGCCGCAGCGCCCGCCGCCCTCCGCGTGATCGAGCTGGACGACTCCCGCGGCGACCGTTTCGAAGCCGTCGCAGACAGCTTCGCGTTCCTCACCTCGAAGGGTCTCGCATGAGCGCGGGGAAGGTCGGCGTCGGCGTGATCGGTGCCGGTGTGATCAGCACCGAATACCTCACCAACCTCACCAGCTTCCCCGACCTGGATGTGCGGTTCGTCGCCGACATCGACGAGGCGCGGGCCAAGGCGCAGGCCGAGAAGTTCGGCATCGCAGGCTCCGGCTCCGTCGCCGACCTGCTCGCCGACGACGACATCGAGATCGTCGTCAACCTCACGCTGCCCAAGGTGCACGTCGAGGTGGCGCTGCAGATCCTGGATGCCGGCAAGCACGTCTGGAGCGAGAAGCCGTTCGCGCTCGACCGCGTCAGCGGCACCGCGCTGCTGGCTGCCGCGCACGAGAAGGGGCTGCGCGTCGCGACGGCGCCGGACACCTTCCTCGGCGCGGGCATCCAGTCGGCCCGCCGCCTGGTGGAGAACGGCACGATCGGGGCGCCGCTCACCGCGCTGACCCTGATGCAGAGCCCCGGCCCTGAGTCGTGGCACCCGAACCCGGACTTTCTGTTCCAGGAGGGTGCCGGTCCGCTGTTCGACATCGGCCCGTACTACCTCACCGCCCTGGTTCAGCTCTTCGGTCCCGTCGCGCGCGTGAGCGCCGTCGCGTCGAAGGCCAAGGAGTCCCGCGTGATCGGGTCCGGCCCGCGCGCAGGCGAGGAGTTCGCGGTCACCGTTCCCACGCACGTCAGCGCCCTCTACGAGTTCGAGAGCGGCCAGACGGCGCAGAGCATCTTCAGCTTCGACTCCAAGCTCGGCCGCACGCAGTTCGAGGTCGCCGGGGTCGAGGGCACGCTCGTCGTCCCTGACCCGAACACCTTCCAGGGCGACCTGATCGTCCACGGCGCCGACGGCATCGAGACGCTGCCGGCCACCGGTTCGACCTCGAGCAGGGGAACGGGCGTGGTCGAGCTGGCCCGCGCGATCCGCGCGGGGGTGCCGGAGCGCGCATCCGGAGAGCAGGCGTACCACGTGCTCGACGTCATGGTCTCGACCATCGAGGCCGGCCTGGCCGGAGCGCCGGTCGACGTGCAGAGCACCGTGCAGGTCGCCCCCGCGCTGCCGGGGGACTGGGACCCGCGCGCTGCCACCCTCGGTCAGGCGGCTGAATGACGGACACGGCGGCAGGGCCGCGGCTGAAGGTCGCGATCGTCGGCGGCGGGTTCATGGCGGAGGTCCACTCTCGCGCCGCCCGCAACGCGCGAGCGGAGCTGGCGGGCATCGTGTCGTCGACGCCGCAGAAGTCGGCGGTGGCGGCTGAGACGCTCGGCATCGAGCGCGCATACGACTCGCTCGACCAGGTGCTCGCCGACGACACGATCGACGTCGTGCACGTCTGCACGCCGAACGCGCTGCACACCGAGCAGGCGGCGGCCGTGCTCGCTGCGGGCAAGCACGTGGTCTGCGAGAAGCCGCTCACCACGACGGTTCCGGATGCGGAGGCGCTCGTCGCCGCCGTCGGCGACCGCACTGCGACGGTGCCGTTCGCGTACCGGTTCCACCCGATGGTGCGCGAGGCGCGCGACCGGTTCGCCTCCGGCGCCGCCGGCCGTGTGCTCACCGTGAACGCCTCGTACCTGCAGGACTGGCTGCTCGGCGCCGACGACGACAACTGGCGCGTCGACTCGGCGGCGGGCGGCCGTTCCCGCGCCTTCGCCGACATCGGCTCGCACCTGGTCGACCTCGTCGAATTCGTCAGCGGAGACAGGGTGTCCAAGGTGTCCGCCACGAAGAAGACCTTCTTCACCGAACGCGCGTCGCACTCGTCGATCACCACCGAGGATGCGGTGGCCGTCGTCATCGAGACGCGGTCCGGCGGCCTCGGCACGCTGCTGGTGTCGCAGGTGGCGCCGGGCAGGAAGAACAGGCTCCTCCTCGAGATCGCGGGCAGCGCGGAGAGCGTCGCCTTCGATCAGGAGCAGCCGGAGACGCTGTGGATCGGCAAGCGGAAGGGCAGCATGCTCGTCCCGCGCGACGCCGACCAGCTGAGCGCAGACGCCGCGCGGCTGTGTGTCGTGCCGTCCGGGCATCCCCAGGGATACCAGGATGCGTTCAACGGGTTCGTCGCGGACACGTACGCGGCCATCGGCGGGGCGGACCCCGACGGCCTGCCGCGGTTCGCCGACGGGCTGAGGGCCGTGCGGGTCACGGAGGCGGTGCTCGACTCCGCGGAGTCCGGCACCTGGATCGAGATGGGAACAGAAGAATGACAGACAGCGCGAACGCCGGCGAGTACGCCAGCACGCACCCGGTGACGCTGTTCACCGGCCAGTGGGCCGACCTCACCCTCGAAGAGGTCGCCAGGTACGCGAGCGAGTGGGGATACGACGGGCTCGAGATCGCCTGCTCCGGTGAGCACCTCGACGTGTGGCGTGCGGCGGAGGACGACGACTACCTGCAGGGCAGGCTCGACATCCTCGACAAGTACGGCCTCAAGGTCTGGGCCATCTCCAACCACCTCAAGGGCCAGGCGGTCTGCGACGACCCGATCGACTTCCGCCACCAGGCGATCGTCGGCTCGAAGGTGTGGGGCGACGGCGACCCCGAGGGCGTCCGCCAGCGTGCGGCGGAGGAATTGAAGCTCACCGCCAAGGTCGCGCGCAGGCTCGGCGTCGATACGGTCGTCGGCTTCACCGGCTCCAAGATCTGGCCATACGTCGCCCAGTTCCCGCCGGTGCCCGCCGCGGTGATCGACGCCGGGTACCAGGACTTCGCCGACCGGTGGAACCCCATCCTGGATGTGTTCGACGGGGAGGGCGTGCGCTTCGCCCACGAGGTGCACCCGTCCGAGATCGCCTACGACTACTGGTCGAGCGTCCGCTCGCTGGAGGCCATCGAGCACCGTGAGGCGTTCGGCTTCAACTGGGACCCGAGCCACATGATGTGGCAGGACATCGACCCGGTCGGCTTCATCGTCGACTTCAAGGACCGCATCTACCACGTGGACTGCAAGGACACGCGGCTGCGCCCGAAGAACGGTCGCGCCGGCGTGCTCGGCTCCCACCTGCCGTGGGGAGACCCGCGCCGCGGCTGGGACTTCGTCTCGACCGGCCACGGGGACGTGCCGTGGGAGGACTCCTTCCGCGCGCTCACGTCCATCGGATACACCGGCCCCATCTCGATCGAGTGGGAGGACGCGGGGATGGACAGGCTGCACGGCGCGAAAGAGGCCGTCGGCTACATCCGCTCCCTGCTCTGGAAGCAGCCGACCGCGTCGTTCGACGCCGCGTTCAGCAACCAGGACTGACCCCGTCTCAGCTCCATCCCACCGGCCGTCGGCGCGCAAGCGTCGGCGGCCGGTGCTTGGATGGGGTCATGGTCGACAGTCGAGAAAACGCCAGAACCCCTATGACCGAGACCACGGTCAGAGGAGAGGACTGGTACGGCCGCGACCTCGACGGCGCCGAGTTCGAGCGGGTCGAGTTCATCGACGTGGACATGACGGAGCTGACCAGCTCCGGCGCCGTATTCACCGAGTGCACCTTCCTCAACGTCAAGTTCAACGTGAGCAGCCACACCGAGTCCGCGTTCGTGAACTGCACCTTCACGCGCTGCAACTTCTTCGACACCACCTTCACCAGGTGCAAGCTCACCGGCAGCCAGTTCGACGGCTGCGAGTTCGGCATCCTGAAGGTGGACGGCGGCAACTGGTCGTTCGTCAGCCTGCAGAAGGCCGAGCTGCGCGGTGCGGACTTCACCGGTGTGCGCCTGCGCGAGGCCGACCTCGGCTACGCCCGCTGCGTGGACGCCACCTTCGCGGGCTGTGACCTCTCCGCCGCGTGGTCGGAGGGAGCCGACTTCAGCGGCGCGACGCTGCGGGGAAGCGACCTCACCGGCCTCGACCCGCGCACCACGACCCTCCGCGGCGCGATCGTGGACGACCGCCAGGCCGTCGCCCTCGTGGAAGCGCTCGGCCTGGTGGTCCTGCCGTCCTGATCGTCAGGCGACCTCTTTCACCTGCCCGTGCTTGATGTGCAGCCGGCGCTGCGCCCGCTTGGCCACCGCAGAGTCGTGGGTGACGATCACCAGCGTCAGGCCGCGGTCGCGCCAGAGCCCTTCGAGGAGGTCCATGATCTCGTCGCGGGTCTCCTCGTCCAGGTTGCCCGTCGGCTCGTCGGCGAGGAGAACCCCGGGGTTCTTCACCAGGGCGCGCGCGATGGCGACGCGCTGCTGCTGACCACCGGACAGCTCGGACGGCAGGTGGCTGCCGCGGTCGGCGAGCCCCACCGACGCGAGTGCCTCTGCGGCCCGGCGCTTCCTCTCCTCTGCGCTCACCTTGAGGGGAGCGAGAGCGGTCTCGACGTTCTCCTGCGCCGTCAGCGTCGGGATGAGGTTGAAGCCCTGGAAGACGAACCCGATCTCCGTGGCACGGATGGCGGTGAGCTTGCCGTCGCCGAGACCGGAGAGGCTCGCCTTCTCCAGCTCGACCGATCCGGTGGTCGGCCGGTCGAGGGCGCCGAGCATCTGCAGCAGGGTCGATTTGCCCCCGCCGGTCGGTCCCTGGATCGCGACGAGCTGCCCATCCGGGATGTGCAGGGTCACGTCGTTGAGGGCGACCACCTCGCGCTTGGACTGCGAGTACTTCTTGGTGACGTTCGTGAGTGTGTACACGTTCTCTCCTCTGGATGGCTCAGGCGACGGAGCGGAGGGCGGCCGCTGGACGGAGACGGGATGCGCGCCAGCCGCCGATGGCTCCGGCGAGCAGGCCGCCGATGACGGCGAGACCCACGGCGATGACGATCACCCAGACGGTGACCGGGGCGTGCAGGGCGATATCCGTTGTCGCGTTGGCAGCGGCCGTGCGGGCGCCGGCGAAAGCGCCGCCTCCGCCGAAGCCGCCCCCGCCGAAGTCGCTCCCCGTGCCACCGGTCCTCGCGCCTTCGCCGGTCCTGGCGGCCGCCTCGACGGCGGTGCTGCCGACCCGGCCGGACAGGGTGGGCGAGACGATGTTGACGATGAGGACGCCGATCAGGCCGACGGCCACGCCGATCACACCGCCGATCAGGCCCTGCACCACGGACTCGCCCGCCACCTGGCCGACGATGCGGCCGTTGGACCAGCCGATGGCCTTGAGGGTGCCGAACTCACGGGTGCGGCGCGTGACGCCGGAGATCGTGAAGAGGATCGCGATGAGGAAGGCAGCGGCGAGCACGATGATCGACAGCCAGGTTCCGAGGTTGGCGATCAGGTCGCCCGCTGTTCCGAGCGAGCCGGAGACACTGGATGCGAGATCCGCCTGGGTGCTGACGGTCGCCTTCGGGAGCGCCGCGCTCAGGTCCGTCTTGATCTGGCCGATGTCGCTGGCCGACGACGCCGTCACGTAGACGGAGCTGATCTTGCCGGTCTGGCCGGACAGTTTCTGGGCGACGTCGAGCGGGATGTATGCGTTGGCCGCCGTGGTCGAGTCGCTGCCCGTGGCGGCGACGATGCCGACGACCTTGAAGTCCGTGCCGCCGATGGTCACGGTGTCTCCGACCGCCTTGCTGCCGGTCTTGGCGTACGCCTGGTCGAGCACGACCACGTCCTTGCCGGCGTCGGACGCCGTGAACGCGCGCCCGCTGGACAGCGTCACCGAGGAGAGCGGGCCGACCGACTTGCCTGCCGGGTCGAGTCCGAGCACGGAGAAGGAGTCGACGCTGAACGAGCTTCCGCCCGCTCCGTCTGCGCCGCCGGTCGGTGCGGGACTCGGAACGGCCGCTCCTCCGCCGGTGCCGCCGGCCTGCCGCTCCTCGCGCAGCTGCTGGAAGTTGGGGAGCGTGCCGGAGAAGCTCGTGTTGGTGAGCGAGAGCACCGCGGCAGCGGCCGACACGTTCTGGACCTTCTTGACCGTCGTCAGCGTTGTCGCATCCATCACCGTGGCGCCGCGGGTGGGTTCGAGGCGGGAGGTGTTCACCGTGCGGCCTGCTCCGGTGTCGGTTCCCGCGCCCGCGCCGAAGTCGAACCGCGGTCCTCCGCCCTGCGCCTGGCCGGTGGTGGCGTTCTGCGCGGTGGCCGGCTCGCTGACGGTGATGTCCGTGCCCACGCCGTAGACGGACTGGAGCACGCTCGCCTGCGCGGCCTTCACCCCGGCGGAGACGGAATTGACGATGATGACGAGCGCGATCGCGAGGGCCATGCCGACCGCGATGATCACTGTCTGTTTGCGGCGATTGATGAGCTCGCGCCGCAGATAAGTCCCGAACATTGTGCTTCCGTCTCTCTCGGGGTGGTCAAGGGGGCGATCTGGACGTTAGGAGCGTGGAATTGGGCACGGCTATGCCGTGGCTATGGTTTGGCTGTGGGCCGCTTCCGCCCCTCACAGATTTCCCATAGCTTTCGCATAGCCGACATCAAGAGCGCTCCTCATAATGGGAAAGGTGACCATGAACTCGCGTGCCGCCTCCGGCACCACCAGCCAGCCAAGAAGCCTCCTGCGCCGCGCGGACGGCAGCGCGATCCGCGTGCTCGTCGTCGACGACGAGGCCACGCTGACGGACTTGCTCTCGATGGCCCTGCACTACGAGGACTGGGACGTGAAGACCGCATCCAACGGCCAGCAGGCGCTGCAGCTCTCGCGCGAGTTCAAGCCGGACGTCGTCGTGCTCGACATCATGCTCCCCGACATCGACGGACTGCAGGTGCTGTCCAGGATGCGCGCGGACGGCAACGAGGCTCCCGTCCTCTTCCTCACCGCGAAGGACTCGCTGGACGACCGCATCGCCGGGCTCACCGCCGGGGGAGACGACTACGTCACCAAGCCGTTCAGCCTCGAAGAGCTGGTCGCCCGCCTGCGCGGCCTGCTGCGCCGCTCGCGCGCCGCCGTCGCCGACGAGAACGACCCCGTGCTGATCGTCGGCGACCTCGTCCTCGACGAGGACAGCTACGAGGTGCACCGCGACGGCCAGCAGATCCAGCTGACCGCCACCGAGTTCGAGCTGCTGCGGTTCCTGATGCGCAACCCGCGCCGTGTGCTCAGCAAGACCCAGATCCTGGACCGCGTGTGGAGTTACGACTTCGGCGGGTCGTCCAGCGTTGTCGAGCTCTACATCTCCTACCTGCGCAAGAAGATCGACTCCGGCAGGGCGCCGATGATCCACACGGTGCGCGGCGCCGGCTACATGGTCAAGGCGGCGCAATGACGTCAGCCCGCGCGACGGGCACACCGACAGAGTCCGGCGGGCGGTCGCTCTTCTCGCGCATCCGGCCGTTCCGTTCCTGGACCATCCGCAGCCGCGTCGTCCTGGTGGTCGTCGCGATGCTCGCCGTGCTCGGCGCGGTGATCGGCACGATCAGCGTCGTCGCTCTGCAGAGCTACCTGATGACCAGGCTCGACGGGCAGCTGACCAGCGCGGTCGCACGCGGCCAGAGCGCGGCGGACCGGGCGTACGGCCCGGCGCCGACCGGCCCGGATGCGACGCGGATCGTGAACACCCCCGGCCAGCCGGTCGGGACGTTCGGCGTGGTGCGCAGCGGCAGCATGCTGCTCTACCCGGCCATCCTCGGCACCCGCCCATCCGGATCGTCGACCGATCCGGCAGCGCCGCAGGTGGTCACCATCGCGACGAGGGACCTCATCTCGATGCCGGCGGACGGCAAGCCGCGCACGGTCGACCTCGGCTCGTCGCTCGGCGAGTATCGGGTGGCCGGCGCCGAGCTCATCAACGGCGACAGCGTCATCATCGGCCTCCCGCTCAGCGAGGTGAACGCTACGGTGTCGCAGCTCACCCTGGTGATCGCGCTGGTCACGCTCGCCGGACTGATCTTCGCGTTCCTGATCGCGAGCTTCGTCGTGCGGCTGGCGATGCGCCCGCTCGCGCGCGTGGCGGGCACCGCCCAGCAGGTGGCGGAGATGCCGCTCGACCGCGGCGACGTCGCCCTGTCCGTGCGCGTCCCGGAGGCGGACACCGACCCGCACACCGAGGTCGGCACCGTGGGATCCGCCCTCAACCGGATGCTCGGCCACGTCGCCTCCGCGCTGACCGCCCGCCAGGCGAGCGAGCAGAAGGTGCGGCAGTTCGTCGCGGACGCCAGCCACGAGCTGCGCACGCCGCTCGCCTCCATCCGGGGCTACGCGGAGCTGACCAGGCGCTCGCCGCACGAGCTGCCCGCCGACGTCACCCGGTCGCTCGGCCGGATCGAGTCGGAGGCCACCAGGATGACCTCGCTGGTCGAGGACCTGCTGCTGCTCGCCAGGCTCGACGAGGGTCGCGAGCTCGACCGCGATCCGGTGGACCTCTCCATGCTGCTGATCGACGCGCTGAGCGACGCGCACGCCGCCGGGCCGGACCACACCTGGTCGATCGTCCTGCCGGACGAGCCCGTCGAAGTGATCGGCGACCAGCCGCGCCTGCACCAGGTGGTCACGAACCTGCTGGCGAACGCGCGCGTCCACACGCCGGAGGGCACGAAGGTCGTCGCCGAGCTCGCCGTCGACGAGGCGGCAGACCGCGCGATCATCTCCATCGCGGACGACGGCCCCGGCATCCCGGACGAACTGCGGTCGACCCTGTTCGAGCGGTTCGCCCGCGGAGACAGCTCCCGCAACCGGGCCACGGGCTCCACCGGTCTCGGTCTCGCCATCGTGAGCGCGGTGGTGGATGCGCACGGCGGCGAACTGGCCGTGCGGAGCGAGCCGGGGGAGACCGTCTTCTCCGTCTCGCTGCCGCTCGCGCATCCGGCCGGCGAGGAGACACCGTGACCCCGGGCATCCTGGCCACCGCTACCTACGGCCGGGTGGATGCGCCACCGCTGCTGTTCATTCGCGCCCTCCCCGCCGAGGTGGACAACCCCCGCGGCGTCGACCGCATCATGGAGCGCCTGATCCTGCGCGGTCCCGCCGGCGTCAGCCGTGTCCACGCGGTCGGGCGACCCGCGTACCTGCCCACCGACTTCGACATGCCCGAGATCGCCGACATCTACGCCCGCTATCTGCGCGAGCACTTCGACCGCCCCGTCGCGCTGATGGGCCTGTCGACGGGGGCGAGCGTCGCGCTGCAGCTCGCCGCCGACCACCCGGCGCTCGTGAAATCGCTCGTCGTCGCCGCAGGCTCCGGACGGCTCAGCGCGCGCGGCAGGGCCATCCAGCGCCGCTACGTCTCGCTGCTCACGGCCGCCGACCGGCGCGCGTACGCCGAGCTGGCCAGCGCCACCATGAACTCGAGACACTTCGACGGGGTGGTCAGGCTCGCCAGCAGGATCGCGCCCAAGCCGGACGACCCGGAGAGCCTGATCGCGCTCGTCCGCGCCGAAGACCGCTACGACATGCTCGGCCGGGCGGACCGCATCACCGCTCCCACGCTCATCCTCTCCGGTGAGCGCGACGTGTTCTACCCGCCGACGCTCGGACGGGAGACCGCGGAGCGCATCAGGCGCGCCAGCCAGATCGTCTACCGTGGCCGTGCGCACGGCGGGGTGCCGCTGCACCCGCACTTCGCGCGAGACATCGCCGGATTCCTCAGCGCGCACGCGTGAGCGGCGGCTTCGCCGGCCGGATTTGCGCGAGCACCGCGCATCCCGTACGCTGTACGAAGCCAAAGACCGCTGGTTGTCGTGCTCGCACGACGAGAAGTTCCACTCAGGTGGGCGCCCGCGCAGGTGTATGAAGCAGTTCTCGCAGGTTATCCTGCGTCGCCAGCTCCGTGCCTCTGCGCCGGAGCTTTTTTCATGCCGGCGGTCTGGGCGCACATCGCTCCCGCGGTGTGCGACGTAGATATAGAGGAGTAGGCCATGGCGAACAAGGAAGCCACGGTTGCCGAACTCGAGAACCTGTTCACGAGCTCGACCGCCGTTCTGCTGACCGAGTACCGCGGTCTCACTGTTGCTCAGCTCAAGACGCTGCGCAAGTCCATCAGTGAGCACGCGACGTACGCCGTGGTGAAGAACACGCTGACCAAGATCGCTGCCAACAAGGCCGGGATCTCGTCGTTCGATGAGGAGCTCGTTGGCCCCTCCGCGATCGCTTTCGTCCACGGTGACCCTGTCGCCGTCGCGAAGTCGCTGCGTGACTTCACCAAGGCAAACCCTCTCCTGGTGGTCAAGGGCGGTTACTTCGACGGTAACCCGCTGACCGCAGAAGAGGTAGGCAAGCTCGCCGACCTCGAGTCCCGTGAGGTTCTGCTGGCCAAGCTGGCCGGCGCCTTCAAGGCCTCGCTGTTCGGAGCCGCATATCTGTTCAACGCACCGCTGTCGCAGGCCGTTCGCACGGTCGACGCGCTGCGTGAGAAGCAGGAGTCCGCTGCGTAATCCATCCCCCGGGATGCGTTACCAGCGGTGAGTACACGAGAAAAATCTAAGGAGAAAATCATGGCAAAGCTGTCGACTGACGAGCTGCTCGAGGCGTTCAAGGAGCTCACCCTGATCGAGCTCAGCGAGTTCGTGAAGAAGTTCGAGGAGACCTTCGAGGTCACCGCCGCCGCCCCCGTCGCCGTTGCTGCGGCCGGTGCAGGCGCTGCCGCTCCCGCGGAAGAGGTCGAGGAGAAGGACTCCTTCGACGTCGTCCTCGAGGCTGCCGGTGACAAGAAGATCCAGGTCATCAAGGAGGTGCGCGCCCTCACCAGCCTCGGCCTCGGTGAGGCGAAGGCCCTCGTTGACGGCGCTCCGAGCACCGTGCTCGAAGGCGCCAACAAGGAGACCGCAGACAAGGCAAAGGCACAGCTCGAAGAGGCTGGCGCCACCATCACCCTCAAGTAGTCGGCGCCCCATCGGGGCTCTTTCTACCGCAGGCTGACTGCCGTAACGCGACGCGGACTCCTCGCAAGACGAGTATCCGCGTTGTGAAGGGCGTCGCCCCCGCAACGGGGCGACGCCCTTCGTGCGTTTAACGACGCCGATCGACGTGGATGCTCGACCACCCACCGCGTCCGATCGCGCCTGCTTGCGTGCATCGGTGTGCAAGGACGCACAACCGTAAGGAAGACCCACGATGAACCGATCCAGGTGGCGTGCATACGCCGCATACTGGCGCGACCTGACCGTCGCAACCCTGTCGGGTGAGACGAGGGAGAGCTCAGCTCACCCGCCGGATCTCTACCGCAGCACCGCTCTGTACGAGCGGTTCCTGCGGTAGCCCCCGACCCCATGAGAACGCCCCCGGTTCCTGTGTCCATCGCAGGTGGCCGGGGGCGTTTCCCTTTTCTCGGTAGACCTTCTCTCTAGACTGCTGGCATGACCGAGCATCCGGATGTGATCGCCACCAGGAACGCGTACGACACGGTCGCCGTCGACTACGCGGCGCTGCTGCGGGACGAGCTGGCGGGGAAGACGCTCGACCGGGCGATGCTGGCCGCGTTCGCGGAGCACGTCGTGGCGGACGGCGGGGGAGAGGTGGCCGACCTGGGCTGCGGTCCTGGACGGGTGACGGTGCACCTTGCCGGGCTCGGGCTCGACGCGTTCGGCATCGACCTGTCTCCCGCGATGGTCGAGGTCGCCAGGGAGAGCTATCCGGAGCTCCTGTTCGAGGTGGGCACGATGGCGGCGCTCGACCTCCCGGATGCTGCGCTCGCCGGTGCGGTCGCCTGGTACTCGATCATCCACACGCCGCCCGAGCGGCAGCACATCCTGTTCGCGGAGTTCGCCAGGGTGGTGCGGCCCGGCGGGTGGCTGCTGCTGGCGTTCCAGGTGGGCGACGATGTCGTCGCCCTGCGGCATGCGTACGGCCACGACCTGGAACTGGATGCGTACCGCCAGTCGCCCGACCGCATCCGGAACCTGCTGACCGACGCGGGCTTCACCGAGCACACCCGCCTCGTGCGCGCCCCCGAGCATCCCGAGAAGGTGCCCCAGGCCTACCTGCTGGCCCGCCGCTGACGACGAGATGCCGGTAAGTGCTGCGCATCCCGGGCGTTTCGCGACAGTTACTGGTACCTCGGCGACTCGGGGGTGGGGATGGGGC
>NZ_NCSR01000032.1:0-34342 GCF_002105485.1 Leifsonia sp. NCR5 | reverse complement strand
CGCCCGAGCCGTCCTCCGCCGTTGTTCCCCCACGAGAACAGTCGTCCGTCGCTCGTCCACGCCAGGAAGTAGAACCCGCCGGCCGAGACGCCGATCACGTCCTGCCCCGAGAGTTCGGGGATGAGCCCGGGGACGGCCCCGCTCGGCGCGTACTCGCTGTTGCCCCAGGTGTACACATCCCCCGTATCGGTCAGCGCCACGGAGCCGTCGACCCCCGCAGACGCGGACACCACCGCGGCGCCGCCGGGAATGGCCACACTGGTCGGCACATCCCGGGCGAAGGTGTCGCCGAGGCCGAGCTGCCCGAGGCCGTTGGTTCCCCACGAGTACAGCTGCCCCGCCGCCGTCCAGCCGAGGGAGAAGTCCACTCCGGCCTCGACGCCCGCGAACAGCACCGGTACCCCCGCGGTCGACGCGAAGCGCGTCTCCACGCTCCCGCCGTCGACGAACCCCGCCGACGAGGCGGGAGTCAGCGCGGCTAGCAGCAGCCCGGCCACGGCCAGGAGGTGGATACGCCGTGGTGCCATCACTCGTGCTCCCTCCGTCCTTCCCTCCGCCGGAACGCCGCCCGTGCCGCGACGCCGAGCACGAGCAGGGCGACGGCCAGCACGACCACCCCGGACACCTCGATCCCGGTGTTCGGCAAGTGCGGCGGCGTGTCCGCGCGCGGGGGCCGCGCGACGACCGCGCCGTCGCACTGCTCCGGTGCGACCTGCGTCGCCGTGAAGAACAGCGTCGCCGTTCCGCTCTGCGCCTGATACTCGTTCCCCGCCTCAGGGGGAAAGGCGGCGCTGACGTGCACGGTCACCGTGGCGTGAGCGGGCAGCGCGTCGTCCAGCGCTGCGCACCGGGCGCTGCCCGCATCCGGGGTCACGGTGAACGACACGACGAGGGGATGCGCGCCCTGGAAGAGCTGGCCGTCACGTGTCACGTGATCGCTCAGACGGACCGGGTACGGTGCGCTGTTGGTCACGGTGACCGTCGCGTCCACCGAGTCGCCGGGCTTCAGGTCGCCGAACACCAGCCCCGGCGGGTCTGAGATCAGCGACGTCCGCTGGGCCGGCACGTCTGCCTCCATGGTCATCCCCTCGTCCTCCTCGTCGTCGCTGCCGGCCTACGCCTGCGATGCAGTGAAGGGGAACACCACCGATACGCTCTGGCCGGCGACATCGGTGGCTGCCGTCGGGTCGAGCGTGACTTCGAGATGCAGCGTGCGCCCGTTGACCGATCCCCCGGAGGCGATGTCGAGCGCCGAGAACGCCGCGGCCGTCAGCGGTCCGCTGTAGAGCGTCGACGCGTCGCTCGTGTCGGTGATCACGATGCTCAGGCTGTCCTCCAGCGCGGCAGCCGGTGCGCCGGCGTCGTTCGTGATCTGCGGCACGCCGAGGTCGAGGTTCGCGTCGATCGTGCCGGAGTTGAAGACCTGCAGGTCGCGCTCGACCGTGTCACCCGGGGCCAGGTTGTCGAAGCCCGCGCTGAAGTCCACCAGGTAGTTGGTGGGATTGCCGTCCTGGTCCGCGTCGAACTTCAGGTCGAGCGAGCCCGACGTGAACTGCGTCTCCACGTTGCCGGTGTCCGTGAACGCCGCGAGCGTCATGCCGATGCCCGCCGTCAGGACGATGCCCATGGCCGCTAGGACCTTGACTCTGGGCGTGAGCGTCTTCGCCATTGTTGTGCCACCTCTGAATCGAGCGCTGTCGCGCTGTACGGGATGCGGAGGTGCCGGCGAAGATCGCCGTCCGCATCCCGATTGCGCGTCAACCTATCCCGCGGGGTGACCACAGAGCTAGCTACATTGACATTTGTATGTCAGTATTCCGATATAGGTTTAGTGTCCCATACCAAGACCGCCGTCGACGGGAATAACGGCACCCGAGATGTAGCCGGCGTCCTCCCCCGCGACCCACGCGACGACCTTCGCGACCTCGCCGGCGGTGGCGAATCGTCCGGCCGGGATGTTGCGCTTGTATTCGGCCTGCTGCGTCTCCGGCAGCGCAGCGGTCATGTCGGTCTCGATGAAGCCGGGCGACACGACGTTGGCGGTGATCCCGCGCCCGCCGAGCTCCCTGGTGATCGAGCGGGCCATGCCGACCAGTCCGGCCTTCGACGCCGCGTAGTTGACCTGACCGGCGCTGCCGTAGAGCCCGACGACGCTCGAGATGAAGACGATGCGGCCGAACCTGGCCTTGAGCATCCCCTTGGATGCGCGCTTGACGACGCGGAACGAGCCGCCGAGGTTGGTGTCGACCACCGTGTCGAAGTCCTCGTCGGTCATGCGCATCAGCAGCGTGTCGCGGGTGATGCCCGCGTTCGCGACGACGACCTCCACCGGCCAGAGCTTCTCCTCGATCTCCGCGAAGGCCGCATCGACAGCCGCGGAGTCCGTGACATCGGCGCGGACGGTGAGCGCGCCGTCCGGGCCCTCCCCGGAGCGGGCCGTGACGGCCACCCGGTGGCCCTGGGCCAGGAACTCCTCCGCGATGGCGTAGCCGATACCGCGGTTTCCTCCTGTGACGAGCACGGTGCGCTGGGTAGTCATGCATTTTCCTCTCAATAGAAACGCTCACCAGTTTATGGACGTAGTCTTGGTGCAACGCACATGAAGCAACCACACCCGTCGATCACGAATCTTCCGCTCTCCCCCGACGAAGAGCGACGACACCGGATGATCAAGTATTCGGTCGCCATGGGCATCCGTGTGGTCTGCATCTTCGCGATCCTGTTCGTTCCGGGCTGGTGGGCGATCATCCCGCTGATCGGCGCCATTTTCCTGCCGTACTTCGCCGTGGTCGTCGCCAACGTCTCGACCGACCCGCGTCGAGCGGAAGTTCAGCGTCCGGGGAATATCCTTCCCATGACCCCTCCACCACCGGCGGGACGCGCAGACGACGATTCGAGAGGCACGCACGAGTGATCGGCTTCGGTGAACCGGAACCCCTGACCTGCTCGCGCGCGGGCTGCCGTGAGCAGGCCGCCTGGCGCATCGAATGGCGCAACCCGAAGATCCACTCGGAAGACCGCGTGAAGGTCTGGCTCGCCTGCGACGAGCACGTCGACTATCTGAGAGAGTTCCTGGGCGCGCGGGACTTCCCGCTGAGCGTGCATCCCGTTGTGCCCCCGGCGGCCGAGAGGACGACGGCGTGAGCGGCAGCGGTGGCTGGCGGTTCGCGTTCTCCCGTCGCTGGCTGGGCTACCTGGCGTTCGCCGTCGCCTTCGCGATCGCCTGCGGCTGCCTGTCCGCCTGGCAGTTGGCCCGCAGCAAGGAGGCGGCGGCGGCCAACGCGCTGATCTCCGACAACTTCTACTCGAAGCCCGTCCCCCTCACCGACGAGCTCGGCTCCCTCACCGCGTACTCCCCGAAGCAGGAGTGGACGCGCGTGCAGGTCACCGGCACGTACCAGAAGGACGACGAGCTGCTGGTGCGCAACCGGCCGTTCAACGGCAGCCCCGGGTTCGAGGTGCTCACTCCCCTGCGCACGGCAGACGGCGCCCTGTTCATGATCGACCGCGGCTGGGTGCCGACCGGCAACACCACGGATGCGCCGGACAACGTCCCCGCCGCCCCGTCCGGCACCGTCACCGTCGTCGCGCGTCTCAAGGCCAGCGAGCCGGCCATCCCGGGCCGCACGGCCGTCGGGCGTCAGGTGGGCACCATCCAGCTCTCCGTCGTGAAGCAGAAACTCGGCACCGACGACGTGTACACGGGCGCGTACGGCCTGCTCGACTCGCAGAAGCCGTCGCCGGCGTCGACGCCGACCCCCACGGTCACCGACCCGCCCACCCAGGATGAGGGGCTGCACTGGTCGTACATGATCCAGTGGATCATCTTCGCCCTGATCGGCTTCTTCGGCCTCGGCTACGCGCTGCTCACGGAGTACCGCAAGCGCAACGAGCACACGCCGGAGGAGCAGGCGAAGGCCGCAGAGCGCCAGCGGAAGCGGGCACTCAAGCGGACGGACTCCGACGTGGAGGACGAGCTGATCGACGCGACCCGCTAGGCGCGATGCGCTAGGCCAGCGAGATCAGTTCCAGGTAGTCCCTGTTCCAGTGGTCCTCGACGCCCTCGGGCAGGATGAGGACGCGCTCGGGGTTCAGCGCCTCGACGGCACCCTCGTCGTGACTGACCAGGACGACGGCGCCCTCGTAGTGCGCCAGCGCATCCAGGATCTCCTCGCGGCTCGCGGGGTCGAGGTTGTTCGTCGGCTCGTCGAGCAGCAGCACGTTCGCACCGGAGACGACGATCATCGCGAGCGCGAGACGCGTCTTCTCCCCACCGGACAGCACGCCGGCCGGCTTGTGCGAGTCGTCGCCGGTGAACAGGAACGAGCCGAGCACGCGGCGCGCCTCGGTCTCGGCCAGGTTCGGTGACGCGGACATCATGTTCTGCAGCACGGAGCGATCGACGTCGATCGTCTCGTGCTCCTGCGCGTAGTAGCCGATGCGGAGGCCGTGACCGGGCTCCACCTGGCCGGTGTCCGGCTTGTCGACGCCGGCGAGCATCCGGAGCAGCGTGGTCTTCCCCGCACCGTTCAGCCCGAGGACGACCACCTTGGAGCCGCGGTCGATCGCGAGGTCGACGGCGGTGAAGATCTCCAGAGAGCCGTAGCTCTTGGACAGATCGCTGGCCTGCAGCGGGGTGCGGCCGCAGGGTGCCGGCGCCGGGAAGCGCAGCTTGGCCACGCGGTCGACGGCGCGCACGTCCTCGAGCCCGGCCAGCAGCTTCTCCGCGCGGGCGACCATCTGGTGCGCAGCGGCGGCCTTGCTCGCCTTCGCGCCGAACTTGGCGGCCTGCAGCTGCAGGACCCCCGCCTTCTTCTCCGCGTTGGCGCGCTCCTTCTTGCGGCGCTCCTCGTCGGCTGCGCGCTGGCGCTGGTAGTGCTTCCAGCCCATGTTGTAGATGTCGATGACCTGACGGTTCGCATCCAGGTAGAAGACGCGGTTGACGGTCTCCCCCACCAGCTCCACATCGTGCGAGATCACGATGAAGCCGCCGGTGTAGTTCTTCAGGAACTCGCGAAGCCAGACCACCGAGTCCGCGTCGAGGTGGTTGGTCGGCTCGTCGAGGATCATCGTGCGCGCGTCGGAGAACAGGATGCGCGCCAGCTCGATGCGACGGCGCTGACCGCCGGACAGCGTCTTCAGCGGCTGGTCCAGGATGCGGTCCGGCAGGTTCAGGTTGCTCGCGATCGACGCGGCCTCCGCCTCGGCGGCATACCCGCCGAGCATCTGGAAGCGCTCCTCCAGCGACCCGTACTTCTTCATTCCGGCGGCGGACACCTTCTCGTCCGAGCTCGCCATGTCGAGCGTCGCCTGCTGCATCCCGAGCACGATCGACCCCAGGCCGCGGGCGTCCAGGATGCGCGTGCGCGCCAGGTCTTCCAGGTTGCCGGAACGCGGGTCCTGCGGCAGGTAGCCGAGCTCCTCCGTGCGATCGACCTTGCCGCCGTTCGGCAGCAGGTCGCCGGCCAGCACCTTGGTGAGCGTCGTCTTCCCCGCTCCGTTACGGCCGACGAGACCGATCTTGTCGCCGGGCGCGACTCGGAAGCTCACGTTCTCCATGAGCAACCGGGCTCCGACTCGGAGCTCGAGGTCTTGCACGGCAAGCACAGTCAATCCATTCGTTCGTTCGTTCGGGAGAAGCGTCGTTCACGCCAGTGGTCCCGGAGCGCGCGCGAGCTGCTGCTCGCGGCGGTCCGGGACCACTCGCACGGTGTCTTGCTAGATGGCGAAGCCGAGCGCGCGCATCATGTCGCGCCCGTCGTCGGTGATCCGCTCGGGACCCCACGGCGGCATCCACACCCAGTTGATGCGGAACGCCTCGACGATGCCGTCGAGCGACTCTGCGGTCTGCTCCTCCAGCACGTCGGTGAGCGGGCAGCCCGCGCTCGTCAGGGTCATCGAGATGATGAGGGCGTTGTTCTCGTCATCCCAGGCCAGGTCGTAGATGAGGCCCAGGTCGACGACATTGATCCCGAGCTCGGGGTCCATGACGTTCTTCAGCGCCTCTTCGACCTGGTCGAAGAGCGCGGGGCTCAGCGTGGCGGGCATACCGGAAGCCTACGCCTCTGTCAGCTCGGCGGCGTCGGCCTTGGCCGGCTCCGGAGCATCCACGAAACGGTCGTAGCCTTCTTCCTCGAGCCGCTCTGCGAGCTCGGGGCCGCCCTGCTCCGCCACCCGGCCGGCGACGAAGACGTGCACGAAGTCCGGCTTGATGTAGCGCAGGATGCGCGTGTAGTGCGTGATCAGGAGGATGCCGAGGCCGGTGTTCTCCTTGGCGCGGTTGACGCCCTCGGAGACGACCTTGAGCGCATCCACGTCGAGGCCGGAGTCGGTCTCGTCGAGCACGGCGAACTTCGGCTTCAGGAGCTCGAGCTGCAGGATCTCGTTGCGCTTCTTCTCTCCGCCGGAGAAGCCCTCGTTGACGTTGCGCTCTGCGAAGGACGAGTCCATCCTGAGCTTGCCCATCGACTCGCGGACGTCCTTGACCCAGGAGCGGATCGACGGAGCCTCGCCGTCGATAGCCGTCTTGGCGGTGCGCAGGAAGTTGGTATTGGTCACACCCGGGATCTCGACCGGGTACTGCATGGCCAGGAAGAGGCCGGCGCGGGCGCGCTCGTCGACGGTCATCGCGAGGACGTCTTCGCCGTCGAGCGTGATGGTGCCGCCGGTGACGGTGTACTTCGGGTGCCCGGCGATCGTGTACGCGAGAGTGGACTTGCCCGACCCGTTCGGGCCCATGATCGCGTGGATCTCGCCTTCGCGGATGGTCAGGTCGACACCGTTCAGGATGGGCTTGACGCCCTGCTCCGTCTCGACGGTGACGTGGAGGTCGCGGATCTCAAGGACTGACATGGACTAAATCTCTTTCGTTGCGTTCGGGTCGATGTAGACGTCACCGTCGATGAGCTCGACCTGGTAGACGGGGACCGGCTCGTACGCCGGTAGGTTCATGGGCTTGCCGGTGAGGAGGGAGAACTGCGAGCCGTGCGCCCAGCACTCGAGCGTGTCGCCCTCGACGAAACCCTCGGACAGCGAGATCTCGCCGTGCGTGCAGGTGTCTCCGATGGCGTGGATGTCTCCCGCCGAGTCCTTGACGACGGCGATGGGGGTGCCGTCGACGACGACGCGGGTGGCCTGATCGACCACCAGCTCGTCGGCGGAGCAGACGCGCGTGCCCATCAGCTCCCCACCGTGACGATGGACGAGAGCTCGGCCTCGATGGCGTCCTGCAGACGCTCCTGCAACGCGGGAGAGCCGATCTGCTGCACGATCTCGCCGAGGAAGCCGCGCACGACCAGTCGGCGTGCCTCGTCCTCCGTGATCCCGCGGGACTGCAGGTAGAACAGCTGCTCGTCGTCGAAACGGCCGGTCGCGCTGGCGTGGCCCGCCCCGACGATGTCGCCCGTCTCGATCTCCAGGTTCGGCACGGAGTCTGCGCGGGCGCCGTCGGTGAGCACGAGGTTACGGTTCTGCTCGTAGGTGTCGGTGCCGACGGCCTTCGGGCCGATCAGCACGTCGCCGATCCACACGGTGCGCGCTCCGTCGCCCTGCAGCGCGCCCTTGTACGTGACACGGCTGCGGGTGGCCGGTGCGTCGTGGAAGACGTACACCTGCTGTTCGAGGTGCTGGCCGGCGTCGGCGAAGTATGCGCCGAACAGTTCGGCGTCCGCCCGCTCGCCCGCGAGGTGCGCGGACGGGTTGAGCCGCACCACGCCGCCGCCGAGGGTGACCGCGACGTGCTTGAGCAGCGCATCCTGGCCGATGGTGGCGAAGTGGGTGGCGACGTGCAGTGCGTCGTCGTCCCACTCCTGCACGGTCACGACGGTGAGCTGGGCGCCTGCGCCGAGCAGGAACTCGACGTTCTCTGTGAGGTGCGCCGCCCCGCTGTTCAGGAGGATGAGCGTCGCGCGGCTGCCTGGGGCCGCCTCGACGATGGTGTGCGCTGCGCGGGGTGCGCCGCCCAGGGCGGACCTGGTGAGGGTGAACTCCTTGGCGTCGTCTCCCGTGACGGAGATGAGCAGCGCCTCCTGGAAGGCGGTCCAGGCGTTGGCGGACGCGCGGTCTTCCGGAATGCCTGCGCTGCCGATGCGGGCGTCGTCGCGACCGACCCACTCGGCGGTGACGCCGGGTGCGACGCTCGCGTCGAACACGTACGGCGCGCCGTCCAGCTCGCCGGAGATGAGCTCGGCGAGACGGGCGACCGGCGTGTACTTCCAGACGGCCTCGCGGCCGGTGACGTCCGGGAACTCGGAGACGACGGTGGACTTGAAACGGTCGGAGCGGGTCTGAACGGGCACAGCGCTGCGCATGTGCTTCGGCGCTGCCGTTCCCTCGGTTTCGATTGTCTTCGGGGTGGCGGTGGTCATTTAGCCGACAGAGCCTTCCATGCCCATCTCGATGAGCTTGTTGAGTTCGAGTGCGTATTCCATCGGGAGCTCCCTGGCGATCGGCTCGATGAAGCCGCGCACGATCATGGCCATGGCCTCGTCCTCCGGAAGCCCACGGGACATCAGGTAGAAGAGCTGCTCCTCGCTCACGCGCGACACGGTCGCCTCGTGGCCGAGCTGCACGTCGTCGACGCGGATGTCGATGGCCGGATACGTGTCCGAGCGCGAGATCGAGTCGACCAGCAGGGCGTCGCAGCGCACGGTGTTCGCGGCGTGGTGCGCGTTCGCATCCACCCGCACCTCACCGCGGTAGCCTGCGCGGCCGCCTCCGCGGGCGATCGACTTGGAGACGATCGACGACTGCGTGTACGGAGCCATGTGGATCATCTTCGCGCCGGCGTCCTGGTGCTGGCCGGGGCCGGCGAACGCGACGGACAGGGTCTCGCCCTTGGCGTGCTCCCCCATCAGGTAGATCGACGGGTACTTCATCGTGACCTTGGACCCGATGTTGCCGTCGATCCACTCCATCGTCGCGCCCTCAGCGGCGGTCGCGCGCTTGGTGACGAGGTTGTAGACGTTGTTCGACCAGTTCTGGATGGTCGTGTACCGGACGCGCGCGTTCTTCTTCAGGATGATCTCGACCACGGCGGAGTGCAGCGAGTCGGACTTGTAGATCGGGGCCGTGCATCCCTCGATGTAGTGCACGTAGCTGCCCTCGTCCGCGATGATCAGGGTGCGCTCGAACTGCCCCATGTTCTCGGTGTTGATGCGGAAGTAGGCCTGCAGCGGGATCTCGACGTGGACGCCCTTGGGGACGTAGACGAACGAGCCGCCCGACCAGACGGCCGTGTTCAGCGCGGCGAACTTGTTGTCGCCGGCCGGGATGACCGTTCCGAAGTACTCCTGGAAGATCTCCGGGTGCTGCTTCAGAGCGGTGTCGGTGTCGAGGAAGATGACGCCCTGCTGCTCCAGGTCCTCGCGGATCTGGTGGTAGACGACCTCGGACTCGTACTGGGCGGCGACACCGGCGACGAGACGCTGGCGCTCCGCCTCGGGGATGCCGAGCTTCTCGTAGGTGTTGCGGATGTCCTCCGGCAGGTCTTCCCAGGTCTGGGCCTGCTTCTCGGTGGACCGCACGAAGTACTTGATGTTGTCGAAGTCGATCTCGGAGAGATCGGCGCCCCAGGTGGGCATCGGCTTGCGCTCGAAGAGCTGCAGCGCCTTGAGGCGACGCTCGCGCATCCAGTCCGGCTCGTTCTTGAGCGCGGAGATATCGGTCACCACCTCTGGCGAGATCCCTCGGCGCGCGGACTGCCCGGCTGCGTCGGAGTCCGCCCAGCCGAACTCGTATTGCCCAAGGCTGTCGAGTTCGGGGCGGTCGATCAGGATGTCTGACATATCTACCTCGTTTCCTTCCACTCGTAACCGGCTATCATTCCGGCTCATTCCCCCCGCCCCGGTCGAATTCACGACTGGCACGAGTGTCCTGATTGTGCGGGTGGCTGGTGTGCGTACCTAAACTGTTCGGAGACTCAGGCATCGTCGCCCCGGCTGCATGGCACTGCAGGCACGCGCGTTTCCAGCGCGTTTCTCGAACCCACCAATTCTACAGGTGCAGACCGGTAATAGTAGAGACGCGCCTGCGCGTTGCCCGAGTATCCGATCCAGAAGCAAGGAAACCAGACCCAGAATGAACCGCATCATCGCCTGGCTGCCCGACCGTGTCGATGTCCGGCTCAAGGTCATCGCGTGGATCTACCTCGTCGGGCAGATCATCCTGGTCGGCACGGGTGGTCTGGTGCGTCTGACGTCGAGCGGCCTCGGCTGCCCGACCTGGCCCAAGTGCACGGCCGACTCGCTGGTCAACACGCCCGAGATGGGCATCCACGGTGTCATCGAGTTCGGCAACCGCCTTCTCGGCATCCTGCTCGGGATCGTCGCCATCGTCGCGTTCGTCGCCATCCTGCGGCTGCGCAAGGAGCGTCCAGACCTGTTCTGGCTCACCCTGCTCGCCGGGCTCGGCATCCCGGCCCAGGCGGTCATCGGCGGTCTGAGCGTCCTCACCGACCTGAACCCGTACGTCGTCGGACTGCACTTCGTGGTGTCCATCGTGCTCGTCGCCCTCTGCACGACCTTCCTCTTCCGGCTCTCCACGACACCCGGCCCCCGGATGCGCGCCGTGCCCGCCTGGTTCGCCATCGTCACCCACATCACCAGCTTCGTGGTCGCCGTCACGATCCTGGTCGGCATCCTCACCACGGGATCCGGCCCGCACGCCGGAGACGCGAAGGCACCCCGCAACAACCTGAACCCCGAGATCCTGCAGCACGTGCACGCCATCCCGGCCTACGTCACGTTCGCGCTGACGCTGGTGCTCGTGGTCGCATCCCTGCGCTTCACCGCCACCAAGGTCCGGCGCTACGCCGCCCTGCTCCTCGTGGTGGAGCTGGTGCAGATCGCGGTCGGCCTGATCCAGGCCAACACCGGGCTGCCCGGCGTGCTGGTCGGGGTCCACATGATGCTGGCCGCGAGCCTCGCCGCGGCGATGACGGCCGTGGTGCTGTCGCTGAAAGCGCCCGTCGCGGGCAACGCCGCGGCGGACGCAACGTCAGTCGAGCGCGGGGCCGCTGTCGCCTGACGCCGGTCGTTCGAGCACGCCGAACAGCGCCTCCCTGGCGTCGCCGCGGATGTCCACGGCGTGCGGGCTGCGCTCGTCGAACGCGAAGCCCACCGCGGTCGCGAGGCGCTTGCTCGCCTCGTTGCCGACCAGGTACTCCCAGCGCAGGCGGGTGAGGCCCAGTCCCTCCGGGGCGAAGGCGTACGACAGGATGCGCGCGAGCGCCTCCCGCATGTAGCCGTGACCCCGCGCATCCGGTGCCTGCCAGCAGCCGACGGAGGCGGAGCCCGTGGCCTCGTCCCTGCGCACCTCGATCGTGCCGAGCAGCGGTCCGTCGTCGATCCGGAGCGCCCAGACGCAGAAGCGTCCGCTCGCCGCGCCGTGCGGCACGTAGCTGCGGACGAAGAACTCCGCGTCCTCCCGCGTGTACGGAGACGGGATCGGGATCCACTGCTGCACGACCGCGTCGCTGCACGCGGCGAAGACCGCGTCGATGTCCGACTCGCGCGGCGCATCCAGAACGAGGCGTTCCGTGCGCAGCGCGGTCATGGTCAGAACGGCAGCAGCGGGTCGATCGCGACGGCCAGGAAGATCAGCGTCAGGTAGGCGATGGAGCCGTGGAACACGCGCATCGGCGAGACGGCGGCGTGGCGGATCGCCAGGTTGTACAGCCGGTGCGACTCGTAGAGGAACCAGCCGCCGACCACCACGGAGATCGTGGTGTAGACGAGACCCATGTGCGCCACCGGGATGAGCAGCAGCGAGCAGGCGACCATCGCCCAGGCGTAGAGGATGACCTGCAGACCGACCACGGCGCGGCCGCGGACGACGGCGAGCATGGGGACGCCGGCCTCCTTGTAGTCGTCGCGGTACTTCATCGACAGTGGCCAGTAGTGCGGGGGCGTCCAGAGGAAGATGACGCCGAACAGGATGAACGCCGGCCAGTCGAGCGAGCCGGTCACGGCCGCCCAGCCGATCAGCACGGGCATGCAGCCCGCGATGCCGCCCCAGACGATGTTCTGCGGGGTGCGGCGCTTGAGGATCAGCGTGTAGAAGACCACGTAGAGCAGGATCGCGACGAGCGAGAGCCCTGCTGCGAGCCAGTTCGTGAAGAAGCCCAGGACCAGCACGGAGGCGACGCCGAGCGCGTACGCGAAGACCAGCGCCTCGCGGTCGCTGAGCTCCCCGGTGACGAGCGGGCGGTTCTTCGTGCGCTTCATCACGCGGTCGATGTCGCGGTCGATGTAGCAGTTGAACGCCCCGGCAGAACCGGCGGACATGTATCCGCCGACCACCGTCGCGAGCACCAGCAGCAGGTTCGGGATGCCGTGGGCGGCGAGTATCATCGTCGGCACCGTCGTCACGAGAAGTAACTCGACGACACGCGGTTTCGTCAGCGAGAAGTAGGCCTTGACCTTGCGGGCGACGCCGATTCGGCCCGATTCGACACGGCTTTCTACAGCGACGTCCATTGCTCCTCTAACGATTCGTCCGACTCCCCCAGTGATTCTAGGATACCCGTCCGATGACTCCTCCCCCGCCTACTCCGGCGACGGGTTATCCACAACCGGCTGAGGGAACACCCCACGTTTCGGGTGTGTTACCTATACTTGGAGGTGCTCGCCAGCCGGACCCGAACATCCATGCATCCTTTTGTAGGAGTCGCACGGATGCAGTCCGGCGCCGATGACGTCCACGGCGCGCACTACCTACACCGGTGCGGGACCACGACGGCCCTCACCATATCTACGAAGGGTCAGTTTTCACGTGGCAGCTCTGCAATGGGATCCCATTGACAACAAGGCAGTAGACACCGCTCGCGTTCTCGCGGCGGACGCGGTCGAGAAGGTGGGCAACGGGCATCCCGGAACCGCCATGAGCCTCGCTCCGGCCGCTTACCTGCTGTTCCAGAAGGTGATGCGCCGCGATCCGCACGACCAGCACTGGCTCGGACGCGACCGCTTCATCCTCTCGGCGGGCCACAGCTCGCTGACCCAGTACATCCAGCTGTACTTCGGCGGATACGGTCTCGAGCTCGACGACCTCGAGAAGCTCCGCACCTGGGGCTCCCTCACGCCGGGCCACCCCGAGGTCGGCCACACCGACGGCGTCGAGATCACCACCGGCCCGCTCGGCCAGGGCATCTCGTCCTCCGTCGGTTTCGCATACGCGAGCCGGTTCGAGCGCGGCCTGTTCGACCCGGACGCCGAGCCGGGCACGAGCCCGTTCGACCACTTCGTCTACGTCATCGCCGGCGACGGCGACCTGCAGGAGGGCGTGAGCAGCGAGGCATCCTCGCTCGCCGGCCACCAGCAGCTCGGCAACCTCATCGCGATCTACGACAGCAACCAGATCTCGATCGAGGACGACACAAACATCGCCTTCACCGAAGACGTCAAGGCGCGCTACGAGGCGTACCACTGGCACGTCCAGGTCGTCGACTGGAAGAAGACGGGCGTCTACGAGGAAGACGTGCAGGAGCTGCACGACGCCATCGAGGCGGCCAAGGGCGTCACCGACAAGCCGTCGCTGATCATCCTCAAGACGATCATCGGCTGGCCGGCCCCCAAGAAGCAGAACACGGGCAAGATCCACGGTTCGGCTCTCGGCACCGACGAGCTGCGCGCCGTCAAGGAGGTCCTCGGCTTCGACCCCGACAAGAACTTCGACGTCGCCCCCGAGGTCATCGAGCACACCCGCAAGGCCGTCGAGCGCGGCGCGGAGCAGCGTGCGGAGTGGCAGAAGGGCTTCGACGCCTGGGCGGCAGCGAACCCGGAGCGCAAGCAGCTCCTCGACCGTCTGCTCACCGGAGAACTCCCCGAGGGCGTCGAGGCTGCCCTCCCGGTGTTCGAGGCCGGCAAGGACATCTCGACCCGCGCGGCGAGCGGCAAGGTGCTCAACGCACTCGGCCCGATCATCCCCGAGCTGTGGGGCGGTTCGGCCGACCTCGCAGAGTCGAACAACACGACCATCGAGGGCGCGGCGTCGTTCGTCCCGTCCGAGCACTCGACGCACGAGTGGACGGGCAACCCATACGGTCGCGTCCTGCACTTCGGCATCCGTGAGCACGCGATGGCGGCCATCCTGAACGGCATCGTGCTGCACGGCCCGACGCGTCCGTTCGGCGGCACGTTCCTGATCTTCAGCGACTACATGCGCCCCGCCGTCCGTCTGGCAGCGCTCATGAAGGCGCCGTCGATCTTCGTCTGGACGCACGACTCCGTCGCCCTCGGCGAGGACGGCCCGACGCACCAGCCGATCGAGCAGCTCTCGACGCTCCGCGCCATCCCGCAGCTCGACGTGGTCCGCCCCGGAGACGCCAACGAGGTCGCGTACGCCTGGAAGACCATCCTGGAACGCCGCAAGGGACCGGCCGGCATCGCGCTGACCCGTCAGAACATCCCGGTGTTCGAGCGCGGTGACGGCGAGGCGAGCGGCGACACGTTCGCGTCCGCCGCCAACGTCTCCAAGGGCGCGTACGTGCTCGCCGAGGCGCCGAACGGCACCCCGGACGTGCTGCTGATCGCCACGGGCTCCGAGCTCCAGATCGCCGTCGAGACCCGCGAGGTCCTGCGGGGAGAGGGCATCAACGCGCGCGTCATCTCCGCACCGAGCCTCGAGTGGTTCGAAGAGCAGAGCGACGAGTACAAGGAATCCGTGCTGCCCTCCGCCGTCAAGGCCCGCGTCTCGATCGAGGCAGGCCTCGCGCTCAGCTGGCGCTCGTACGTGGGCGACCACGGCCGCAGCGTCTCGATCGAGCACTTCGGCGCATCGGCCGACTACAAGACGCTGTTCCGCGAGTTCGGGATGACCACCGAGCACGCCGTCGCCGCAGCCAAGGAATCGCTCGCGTCGCTCTGACGCGGGACAAGAGGAGATAGAAGAAAATGACAGACTCCACCCCCACCGCCCAGCTTTCGGCCGCAGGCGTCAGCATCTGGCTCGACGACCTGTCGCGTGAGCGCATCAACTCCGGCGGACTGCAGAAGCTCATCGCGGAGAAGAACGTGGTCGGCGTGACCACCAACCCGACGATCTTCGCAACGGCACTCTCCAACGGAGAGGCGTACGACGCGCAGGTGCGCGAGCTCGCAGCGGCCGGCACCAGCGTCACCGACGCGGTCTTCGAGATCACGACGGACGACGTCGCCACCGCCAGCGACATCTTCAACGAGGTCTTCGAGCAGACCGAGGGAACCGACGGCCGCGTGTCGATCGAGGTCGAGCCCGGCCTCGCACACGACGCAGCGGGCACCATCGCCGAGGCCAAGAAGCTCGCGGCCAAGGTGAACAAGCCCAACGTGCTCATCAAGATCCCCGCGACCGTCGAGGGCCTCGAGGCCATCACGGAGACCATCGGAGCCGGGATCAGCGTCAACGTCACGCTGATCTTCAGCCTCGACCGCTACCGCGGCGTGATCGAGGCGTACCTCGCCGGTCTCGAGAAGGCTCAGGCCGCAGGCATCGACCTCTCCGGCATCCAGTCGGTCGCCTCGTTCTTCGTGTCGCGCGTCGACACCGAGATCGACAAGCGCCTGTCCGCGATCGGCACCGACGAGGCGCTCGCGCTCAAGAGCAAGGCGGGCGTCGCGAACGCACGCCTCGCGTACCAGGTCTACGAGGAGGCGTTCGCGACCGACCGTGCCAAGGCACTCGTCGCAGCAGGCGCCAACGAGCAGCGCCCGCTCTGGGCGTCCACGGGCGTCAAGGACCCGAGCCTGCCCGACACCCTGTACGTCACCGAACTCGTCGCCCCGAACACGGTCAACACCATGCCGGAGAAGACGCTCGACGCGACCTTCGACCACGGCGTGATCACCGGCGACACCGTCACCGGCAACTACGCGGACGCGCAGGCCGTGCTCGACAAGCTCGCAGCGCTCGGCGTGGACTACGACGATGTCACCGCCGTCCTCGAGAAGGAGGGCGTCGAGAAGTTCGTCGTCTCCTGGAACGAGCTGCTGGACACCGTGACCGCAGCTCTCGAGGCAGCGAAGTGACGTTCCGCATCCACGTCACCGGCGCCACCGCCGATGCCGTGAAGGCCGTGGTCCCGCAGCTCGTCGCAGACCGCGTCGCGTCCGGGATCACCGCACAGGACCCCGCACTGTGGGGCCCTGCTGCCGAAGCCGAGGCGGCCAAGCGCCTCGGCTGGACGGAGGCCGTCGCGATCTCCCGTCCGCTGGTCGCCGAGATCACCGCCCTGCGCGAGGAACTCCACGCCAAGGGCGTCGACCACATCGTGCTCGGCGGCATGGGCGGCTCGTCGCTCGCTCCGGAGGTCATCACCAGGACGGCGGAGGCCGAGCTGACCGTGCTCGACTCCACCGACCCCGGCCAGGTGCTCTCCGCGCTGCGCGACCGCCTCGCCGCGACCGCCGTCGTCATCTCGAGCAAGTCGGGTTCGACCCTCGAGACCGACAGCCAGCGTCGCGTCTACGAGAAGTGGTTCCGCGACGCAGGTATCGACCCCGCTGAGCGCATCGTGGTCGTCACCGACCCCGGATCGCCGCTGGACGCCTCCGCTCGCGAGGCCGGCTACCGCGTGTTCAACGCCGACCCCAACGTCGGCGGACGATACTCGGCGCTCACCGCGTTCGGTCTCGTGCCGTCCGGGCTCGCCGGTGTCGACATCGCCGAGCTGCTCGACGAGGCAGAGGCCACGCTGATCGAGCTCGCCGTCGACAACGACGAGAACCCGGGCCTCGTGCTCGGCGCAGCGATCGCCGGCACGAACCCGCTCAAGGACAAGCTCGGCATCATCGCCGACGGCACGCACATCGTCGGCTTCGCCGACTGGGCCGAGCAGCTGATCGCGGAGTCCACGGGCAAGGAAGGCACCGGCCTTCTCCCCGTGGTCCTCGACCCGCTCTCCCCCGAGGTCGGAGAGAACCTCCCCGACCTGCAGATCGTGCGGCTCGTCGACAACGCGGAGGCTCACCACCTGTTCCCCGCCAACCGCCACGATGGCGAGATCCTCGTCTCCGGCAGCCTCGGCGCACAGCTCATCGTCTGGGAGTACGCCGTTGCCGTCGCCGGCCGCCTGCTCGGGATCAACCCGTTCGACCAGCCGGACGTGGAGGCCGCCAAGGTCGCCGCACGCGCGCTGCTCGACAGCCGTCCGGAGCCCGCCGCCCCCGCGTTCGTCGCGAACGGCGTCGAGGTCCGCACCACGGGCGACTTCCTGAACGGCGCGACCACCCTCGACGCCGCAGTGGATGCGCTGCTCGCCCAGCTCGGACCGGACGGCTACGTCTCCATCCAGGCATACGTCGACCGTCTCGCCCTCCCGCAGCTCGCCGGGATGCGCGACCTCCTCGCCGCCAAGGCCAAGCGTCCGGTGACGTTCGGCTGGGGACCCCGCTTCCTGCACTCCACCGGCCAGTTCCACAAGGGCGGCCCCGCCGTCGGCGTGTTCCTGCAGATCACGGCCGACGCGCCGGAAGACCTGGAGATCCCCGACCGTCCGTTCACCTTCGGCCAGCTCATCCAGGCCCAGGCGGCAGGCGACGCGAGCGTGCTCGGCGAGCACGGCCGTCCCGTCCTGACCCTGAACCTGACGAACCCCGAGGCGAGTGTCGTCTCGCTGTTCGAGGCCGTCAACTAACAGCGTCATCGTCCTGACTAGGAGCTCAATGTCCCCGGTGGAAATCACCCCGGAGTTCAATCCCCTGCGGTTGCCCTCCGATCGCCGACTGAATCGCATCGCCGGCCCGAGCAGCCTCATCATCTTCGGCGTGACAGGTGACCTGTCACGCAAGAAGCTGATGCCGGCTGTCTACGACCTCGCCAACCGTGGCCTGCTGCCGCCTGGCTTCTCGCTCGTCGGGTTCGCCCGCCGCGACTGGGAGGACCAGGACTTCGAGAAGGTCGTCTACGACGCCGTGAAGCAGTACGCACGCACGCCGTTCGAAGACGACGTCTGGAAGCAGCTGGCCCAGGGCATCCGGTTCGTGCCGGGTGAGTTCGACGACGACGCCGCGTTCGAGCGTCTCAAGAACACGGTCGAGGAGCTCGACAAGGAACGCGGAACGATGGGCAACCACGCGTTCTACCTGTCGATCCCCCCGAAGGCGTTCCCGCTCGTCACCGAGCAGCTGCGCAAGTCCGGCCTCGCCGACCAGTCGGAGACCGGCTGGCGCCGCGTCGTCATCGAGAAGCCGTTCGGAAGCGACCTCAAGACGGCACGCGAGCTCAACGCCGTCGTCGAGTCGGTCTTCCCGGCCGACTCGGTGTTCCGCATCGACCACTACCTCGGCAAGGAGACGGTCCAGAACATCCTGGCGCTGCGCTTCGCGAACGAGCTGTACGAGCCGATCTGGAACGCCAACTACGTCGACCACGTGCAGATCACGATGGCGGAGGACATCGGCGTCGGCGGCCGGGCAGGGTATTACGACGGAATCGGCGCCGCCCGCGACGTCATCCAGAACCACCTGCTCCAGCTGCTCGCGCTGACCGCGATGGAGGAGCCCATCTCCTTCGACGCGGCCGACCTGCGCGCCGAGAAGGAGAAGATCCTCGCGGCGGTGCGCCTGCCGAAGGATCTGGGCACCTCCACCGCCCGCGGTCAGTATTCCAGCGGGTGGCAGGGCGGCGAGAAGGTCGTCGGTTTCCTGGAGGAGGACGGGATGAACCCGGAGTCCACCACGGAGACCTACGCGGCGATCAAGCTGGAGATCGGCACCCGCCGCTGGGCCGGCGTGCCGTTCTACCTGCGTGCAGGCAAGCGGCTCGGCCGCCGTGTGACCGAGATCGCCGTCGTCTTCAAGCGCGCTCCGCAGCAGCTGTTCGCGGAGAGCCAGACGTCGGCCCTCGGTCAGAACGCGCTCGTCATCCGCGTGCAGCCGGACGAGGGTGTCACCATCCGCTTCGGCTCCAAGGTGCCGGGCGCCGGCATGCAGGTGCGCGACGTGAGCATGGACTTCGGCTACGGCCACGCGTTCACCGAGGCGAGCCCCGAGGCGTACGAGAGGCTCATCCTGGACGTGCTGCTCGGCGACCCGCCCCTGTTCCCCCGTCATGAAGAGGTCGAGCTCTCCTGGAAGATCCTCGACCCGATCGAAGAATTCTGGGCGACCCAGGGCCAGCCGGAGCAGTACCGGCCCGGCACCTGGGGCCCGAGCTCCGCGGACGAGCTTCTCGCCCGCGACGGCCGCGTTTGGAGGCGTCCATGATCGTCGATCTGCCCGATACCACCACGAGCAACATCTCGAAGGCCCTCGTCAAGATCCGTGAGGAGGGCGGCGCCGTTGCTCTCGGCCGCGTGCTCACCCTGGTGATCGCGACGCACCTCGGCCAGGAGGAGGAGGCCATCGAGGCCGCCAACGACGCCTCCCGCGAGCACCCGATGCGCGTGATCGTCGTCTCCACCGAGGAGGAGCGCACCTCCAACGGCGACGGCAGGCTCGACGCGCAGATCCGCGTCGGCGGAGACGCCGGCGCGAGCGAGGTCATCGTGCTCCGTGCATATGGAGAGACCGCCAGCGACGAGGAGGGCCTCGTGACGGGGCTCCTGCTCCCGGATGCCCCTGTGGTCGTCTGGTGGCCCGGGATCGCCCCCGAGGTGGTCTCGAAGTCTCCGCTCGGCCGCATCGCGACCCGTCGCATCACGGACGCGTCCGCGCAGCCGGACCCGCAGTCCGCGCTGCGTCACCTGTCGAAGACGTACGCCCCCGGCGACACCGACTTCGCCTGGACCAGGCTCACCCTGTGGCGCGCCCAGCTCGCCGCCGTGCTCGACCAGCCGCCGTACGAGCCGATCACGGCCGTCGAGGTCGCCGGCGCCGCCGACTCCCCGTCGACCATGCTGCTCGCGTCCTGGCTGGCGCTGCAGCTCCAGGTGCCTGTCCAGTACGACCTGACCTCGCGGGCCACCGGCTCCAGCGGCATCCACGGTGTGCGCATGCAGCGCGCATCCGGGGTCATCGAACTGGAGCGCGAGGTCCCGAACGTCGCCAGGCTGTCGCAGCCGAACCAGCCGACGCACGACCTCTCGCTGCCCCGCCGCAGCCTGCGCGACTGCCTCGCCGAGGAATTGCGTAGGCTGGACCCTGATGATCTGTACGGTGAGGTGATCACCAGAGGCCTCGACCAGCTCGAGACCGCCGACCAGGGAGCGGGCGCCACAGCATGACCAACGAACGCAGGGTGCTCGTCCACCCCGACAAGCAGGCGCTCACCGGATCGGTCGCCGCGCGTTTCCTCACCAAGACCGTCGACATCCTCGACGAGCTGGACGAGGCGAACATCGCGCTGACCGGCGGCTCCGTCGGCATCGCGGTGCTCGAAGCCATCAACGCGTCGCCCGCCAGGGACAGCGTCGACTGGTCGAAGGTCCACTTCTGGTGGGGCGACGAGCGGTTCGTCGAGAAGGCCAGCGAAGACAGGAACGAGCGGCAGGCCCGCGAGGCCCTGCTCGACCACATCGCCGTGCCGCCGGAGAACATCCACCCGTTCCCGGCGTCGGATGAGATCGCCGACATCGACGAGGCCGCCTCGGTGTACGCCGCCGAGCTGGAGGCGTTCGCGCAGGACGGCGCTCGCGCCCCCCGGTTCGACATCACCTTCCTCGGCGTCGGTCCGGACGGTCACATCGCGTCGCTGTTCCCCGACCGCGCCGGCATCCGGGAGACGGAGGCCACGGTGATCGCCGAGCGCGATTCCCCCAAGCCGCCGCCGGCCCGCCTCAGCCTGACGCGTCCGGTGCTCAACGCCTCCGACCGCATCTGGCTGGTGCTCGCCGGAAGCGACAAGGCCAGCGCGCTCGGGCTCGCCCTCGCGGGCGCCAGCTACACCGAGGTCCCCGTCGCGGGAGCCAAGGGACGCAAGCGCACGGTGTTCTTCGTCGACCAGGATGCGGCCGTCGACGTGCCGGAGAACCTGATCGCTCCGAGCTACTGACACCTCGCCGCGGCAACCCGCCACACCACGAAGAAGCCCCGCCGGTCATTGACCGGCGGGGCTTCTTCGTGTGTGCTGCTAGTTGGTGGGGCTCAGCTTGCCGCGGCGCGCGCGGAGCTGGTTGAGCGCGTCTTCGAGAAGCTGCTCCGCCTCTTCCTCCGTACGGCGCTCCTTCACGTATGCGAGGTGCGTCTTGTACGGCTCGAGCTTCGCCACCGACGGCGGGTTCTCCTTGTCGCGACCGGCGGGAAGACCCGACGACGGCGAATCGATGACCTCGGGGATCTCCTCCTCGGGGAGGTTCGCCGCGAAGTGACGGACCGTCTCGTTGCCGAGTGCGTCCCAGTAAGAGATGGTGATGCGCTCAGCGTGGAATCCACGATCCTGCTCCCCCATCGGGCCGGCGCCGACGCGCGAACCCCGAATTGCACTTCCTCCGGATGCCATGCTGCTCCTCGTTGTGACCTATGGACGCTTACGCGCCGGAATCGAACTTGGTGATGAGTCCGAGCACGACGATGCAGATGATCCAGACGAGCCCGAGAACCACGGTGATGCGGTTCAGGTTGCGCTCGGCTACACCGGATGCGCCGAGGTTGGACGTGACGCCGCCACCGAACATGTCGGAGAGACCGCCACCGCGCCCCTTGTGCAGGAGGATGAGCAGCGTCAGCAGGAGGCTGGTGATGCCCAGCAGGACCTGCAGGACGACCTGGAGAATTTGCACGACGTACCTTTCGCAAAGCACCCGGGGCTCAGCGCCCGGGAAGACCAACGACCAGTATAACCGGTGGGGTCAGAGTCCGACGTGCTTCTGGTATCGCACGATGCTCGCGAACTCGGCCACATCGAGGCTCGCGCCTCCGACGAGGGCGCCGTCCACGTTCGGTTCGCGCATGTAGCTCGCGATGTTGCCGGACTTGACGGAGCCGCCGTAGAGGATGCGCGTCTTGGCCGCGACGTCCTCACCGAGCACCTCGACCAGCACGGCGCGGAGCGCGGCGCAGACCTGCTCGGCCTGTTCCGGCGTTGCAGCCTGGCCGGAGCCGATGGCCCAGACCGGCTCGTAGGCGACCACCAGGTCGGCGGCGGAGGACACGTTCGCGAGTGCGGCGCGCAACTGGGCGACGGGCACGGCGCTCGCGCCGTGGACCTCCAGGTCTTCTGCCGTCTCGCCGACGCAGATGATCGGCGCCAGGTTGTGCGCGAGCGCTGCGGCGACCTTTCCTGCGACCTGCTCGTCGGTCTCACCGTGCAGCGTGCGCCGCTCGGAGTGGCCGATGATGACGTAGCGGCACTCGAGCTGCGCGAGGAAGGTCGCGGAGATCTCGCCGGTGTACGCGCCGGACTCGTGCTCGGAGACGTCCTGCGCGCCGAAGGCGAGCGGGAGCTTGTCGGCGGACACGAGCGTCTGCACGCTGCGCAGGTCGGTGAACGGCGGGAACACCGCGACCTCGACACTGGCGAAGTCGTGGTTGGCGTCCTTCAGGCTCCACGCGAGCTTCTGGACGAACGCGATCGCCTGCAGGTGATCGAGGTTCATCTTCCAGTTGCCCGCGATGAGCGGCGTACGCCGCACAGAAGAGCTCACTGCTGCCATCCGAGGACCTCCAGTCCCGGCAGGTGCTTGCCCTCGAGGAACTCGAGGCTCGCACCGCCACCCGTAGAAATGTGACCGAACTGGTCGTCTGAGAAACCGAGTGCGCGCACGGCGGCCGCCGAGTCGCCTCCGCCGACGACGCCGAGGCCGTCGACCTCGGTGAGCGCCTGCGCGACGGCCTTGGTGCCCGCCGCGAACGGCGCGAGCTCGAACACGCCCATCGGGCCGTTCCAGAACACCGTGCGCGAACGGCGGATGTACTCGCCGAACAGCGTGCCCGTCTCCGGGCCGATGTCGAGGCCGAGCCCCGCAGAGCCCCAGTCGGTGTCTTCGATGCCGTCGATCGGGCGCACGACGTGCTCGGCGTCCGCACCGAACTTCGACGCGACGACCACATCCCGTGGCAGCACGATCTCGACACCGAGCTCCTTCGCCGTGGCGAGGTAGCCCTTGACGGTGTCGATCTGGTCGGCCTCGAGCAGGCTGGAGCCGACCTTGTGGCCGAGAGCGGCGAGGAAGGTGAAGAGCATCCCGCCGCCGATCAGCAGGGAGTCGACGCGCGGGAGCAGGTGGCCGATGACGCCGAGCTTGTCGGAGACCTTCGACCCGCCGAGGACCACGGCGTACGGACGCTCCGGGTTCTCGGTGAGGCGGTCGAGCACATCCAGCTCGGTGGCGATCAGCTGGCCGGCCGCGCTCGGAAGAGCCTTGGCGAGCTCGTAGACGCTCGCCTGCTTGCGGTGCACGACACCGAAGCCGTCGGAGACGAACGCGTCTCCGAACGCGGCGAGTTTCGCCGCGAACGCCTGGCGCTCCGCCTCGTCTTTGCTGGTCTCGCCCGGGTTGAACCGGAGGTTCTCCAGCAGGGCGACATCGCCGTCCTGCAGGCCGGAGACCGCATCCTGGGCGCCGGAGCCGACGGTGTCCTTGGCGAAGGTCACCGGCTTGCCCAGCAGCTCGGAGAGCCGCTGGGCAACCGGCGCCAGGCTGTACTTCGCATCCGGGGCGCCCTCCGGGCGTCCCAGGTGGGAGATGACGACCACCTTCGCGCCCTGATTGATCAGGGCGTTCAGGGTGGGAATCGACGCTCGCACGCGGCCATCGTCCGTGATCTGGCCGTCCTTCAGAGGGACGTTCAGATCACAGCGGACGATGACCAGCTTGCCGGCGAGCGAACCGAGTGAATCAAGTGTGCGGAGCGTCACGTCGGTTCCCTGTCGTTAGAGGCGCTCGGCCACGTACTCGGTCAGGTCGACGAGACGGTTGGAGTAACCCCACTCGTTGTCGTACCAGGACGCGACCTTGACCTGCGTGCCGCCGATGACCTTGGTCAGGCCGGCGTCGAAGATCGACGAGTGCGGGTCGCTGACGATGTCGGTGGAGACGATCGGGTCCTCGGTGTACTTGAGGATGCCCTTGAGGGGACCCTCGGCAGCAGCCTTGTACGCCGCGTTGACCTGCTCGACCGTCACCGGGCTGCCGACCTCGACCGTGAGGTCGGTGATCGAGCCGGTGATGACCGGGACGCGGAGGGCGTAGCCGTCGAGCTTGCCGACGAGCTCCGGGATGACCAGGCCGAGAGCCTTGGCGGCACCGGTCGAGGTCGGGATGATGTTGGCAGCGGCTGCGCGCGCACGGCGGAGGTCGCTGTGCGGGCCGTCCTGCAGGTTCTGGTCTGCGGTGTACGCGTGGACCGTGGTCATGAGACCGCGCTCGATGCCGAAGTTGTCGAGCAGGACCTTGGCGAGCGGCGCGAGGCAGTTCGTGGTGCACGACGCGTTCGAGAGGATGTCGCTCACGGCGCTGTCGTAGGTCTCCTCGTTGACGCCGAGGACGATCGTGGCGACGTCGTCACCGGTCGCGGGGGCGGAGACGATGACCTTCTTGGCACCGCCGGCGATGTGCTTGCGCGCATCCTCCGACTTGGTGAAGCGGCCGGTCGACTCGATGACGATGTCGACGCCCAGCTCGCCCCAGGGGAGGTTGGCGGGGTCGCGCTCTTCGAGGACCTTGATGGCCTTGCCGTTGACGATGATGTTGTCGCCGTCGAGCTCGACCGTGGCGTCCAGACGACCGGTGATCGAGTCGTACTTGAGCAGGTGCGCAAGCGCCTTGTTGTCGGTCAGGTCGTTGACGGCGACGATCTCGAGGTCGCTGCCCTTGGCCAGAGCGGCACGGAAGAAGTTACGACCAATGCGACCGAACCCGTTGATTCCGATCTTTACGGACACAGATGTCTCCAGTTACTTGATGGGCGCCCGACGGGCGCGGTGTTGTGGGTAGGGAGCGGACGGCGGTGTCCCGGGCGGCGAACCATCCGGGACACCGTTCCCGCTATGACAGTAGCAGCAGGCCAGAGGTCTTCTCGCGCGCCCGCGTGAAGCGCTCCTGAACATCGCCCCAGTTGGTGATGTTCCAGAATGCCTTGACGTAATCCGCCTTGACATTCACGTAGTCCAGGTAGAACGCGTGCTCCCACATGTCGAGGAGCAGCAGCGGCACGGTGGCTGCTGCGAGATTGCCCTGGTGGTCGTACAGCTGCTCGATGATGAGCTTCTGGCCGAGCGAATCCCAGGCCAGGATCGACCATCCGGAGCCCTGGATGCCCAGAGCGGACGCCGTGAAGTGCGCGCGGAACTTGTCGAACGACCCGAAGAACTCGTCGATCGCGGCCGCGAGCTCACCGGTCGGCTTGTCGCCGCCGTCCGGCGACAGGTTGTTCCAGAACACCGTGTGGTTCACGTGACCGGCGAGGTTGAACGCCAGGTCTTTCTGGAGCTTGTTGACGTTGCCGAGGTCGTCGGCGTCGCGTGCTTCGGCCAGCTTGGCGATGGCGGTGTTCGCACCGTCGACGTACGCCTTGTGGTGCTTGTCGTGGTGCAGCTCCATGATCCGACCGCTGATGTTCGGCTCAAGCGCCGAATAATCGTATGGAAGGTCTGCGAGCGTGTAGTCAGCCATTACTCATCTCCTCATTTGGTTCCCGGCGCGATCCGTTCACACCGGGCTTCGAGCGACATTTCCAGTCTAGTAACGCCAACCGAGTTGGCCAGGGGTTGCTTCCCCGTCGAACAGACTCAGACTTCGTCGAGGTCGGACGGGAGGTTGGCCTCCGTGCCGGGGATGCCGAGGTCGACGGCCTTTTTGTCCGCCATCGCCAGCAGCCTCCTGATGCGCCCGGCGACCGCGTCCTTGGTCATCGGCGGGTCGGCGTGGTGGCCGAGCTCGTCGAGGCTGGAGTCGCGGAAGTTGAGGCGCAGCTCCCCCGCGTACCGCAGGTGCTCCGGCACGTCGTCGCCGAGGATCTCGAGTGCGCGCTCGACGCGGGCGCAGGCGGCGACGGCGGCCTGGGCGGAGCGGCGCAGGTTGGCGTCGTCGAAGTTCACGAGGCGGTTGGCCGTTGCACGGACCTCGCGGCGCTGACGCAGCTGCTCCCAGTTCTCGACGGTCTTCGCCGCGCCCATGTGCACGAGCATGGCGCTGATGGCGTCGCCGTCGCGGATCACGACGCGGTGCACGCCGCGGACCTCGCGGGCCTTTGCTGCCACGCCGAGGCGGCCGGCGGCACCGACGAGCGCCATCGCGGACTCGTTGCCCGGGCAGGTGATCTCCAGCGCGGCAGAGCGACCGGGGTCGGTGAGGGATCCGCTGGCGAGGAACGCACCGCGCCAGACGGCGGCGAGCTCCTCGCGGGAACCCGTGGTGAGACGGTTCGGGAGGCCGCGGATCGGGCGGCGGCGCGCATCCAGCAGTCCCGTCTGGCGGGCGAGGGTCTCTCCGCCGTCGAGCACGCGGACGAGGTACTGGCTGGTGCGCCGCAGACCGGACGCGGAGATGACGGAGACCTCGCTGCGGACGCCGTACAGCTCCGCGAGGTCTTTACGGACGCGGCGGGCGAGTTCCGGAGTGTCCAGCTCGCTCTCGACCGCGATGCGGCCGCTGATCAGGTGCAGGCCACCCGAGAACCGCAGGATGGTCGCGAGTTCGGCTGCCCGGACGGTGGTCTTGCTGACCTCGACCTTCGTGAGTTCGTCTTTGACGTCGGCGGTGAGAGCCAATCGGGTTCCTTTTCTGTTCGAACGGCCTGTCGTGGGGCCGTGGAGGCTGTGGCCGGCTTCATTCACGGCCGAGGTCGCGGTGTTTTGTGTTCACCGCGAGCCCAGGGATCTCTTTCAACCGGGTAGCGAGCTCTTCCGCAATCGCCACGGACCGGTGTTTTCCCCCCGTGCAGCCTACCGCGATCGTGGCGTGCCGTTTGTTCTCACGCTGGTAACCGTCGAGGATCGGGCGCAGAGCACTGACGTACGCGTCGATGAATTCCGCGGCGCCGCGCTGTTCGAGGACGAAGTCGCGCACGACGGCGTCGAGCCCCGTGAAGGGGCGCAGTTCCGGGTTCCAGAAGGGGTTGGGCAGGAAGCGCGCATCCGTCACCAGGTCGGCGTCGGCCGGCAGGCCGTACTTGAATCCGAAACTCATCAGCGTCACCTGCACACCCGCTGTGTTCTCCGCGGCGAAGGTCTCCGTGATGTTCGTGGCGAGCTGGTGGATGTTCAGGTCGGAGGTGTCGACGATGATGTCGCTCGCCTCGCGGATCTCGCGCAACCGCGTGCGCTCCGCGGTGATGCCGTCGAGGATCGTGCCGTCGCCCTGCAGCGGATGGGGTCTCCGCACCTGCTCGAACCGCCGCACCAGTACCGCGTCCGTCGCTTCGAGGAACAGCACGCGCACCTTGGTGCCCTCGCGCAGGCTCTGGATGAGGTCGCGCAGGTCGACGAAGAAGTTGCGGCCGCGCACATCCACCACCGCGGCGATGCGCGGCAGACCGGACTCAGCCCGATTGGCCAGCTCGATCAGCGGCCGGAGCATCTGCGGGGGAAGGTTGTCGACGACGTACCAGTCGAGGTCTTCGAGCGCGTTGGCGACCGTCGACCTCCCTGCTCCCGACATCCCGGTCACGATCAGCACTTCCTGCTGCTCGGTGTCGGTGCTCATCAGCCTTGTCCTCCGCTCGAAAGGTGTCCCCCAAGCCTAGCGACTGGCGAGTCGTTCATGGATGGCGGACGCCAGGGTCGGTCCGACGCCGCGCACGGCGGCGATCTCGTCCGGAGTCGCCTTCCTGAGCTGCGCCACGGAGCCGAAATGCTTCAGCAGCTCCTTGACCCTGGACGGGCCGAGGCCGGGGATCTCGCCGAGCACCGAGCCGATGTCGCGCTTGCGCTTGGCGCGCTGGTACGTGATGGCGAACCGGTGCGCCTCGTCGCGGATGCGCTGGATGAGGAACAGCGCGTCGCTGTTGCGCGGCAGGATCACCGGGAAGTCGGAGTCCGGCAGCCAGATCTCCTCGAGACGCTTGGCGATGCCGACCAGTTGGATGCCCTGCACGCCGGACTCCTCCAGCGCGCGCCTGGCCGCAGCCACCTGGGGCTGGCCGCCGTCGACGATGAGCAGGTTGGGCGGGTACGCGAACTTCTTGCGCCGCTTTTCCGCCGCCTCCGCGAGCTCGGCGTCGATGTCGATCTCTGGATCGTCGCCGGCGTCGTCGGTCTGAACGCCGGCGGCGCGAGCAGCACCCGTCTGCGCGCCCTCCGCCCCCGGCTCGGCGAACTCCGCCTCCGGGTTCTTCAGGTACGCCAGCCTGCGCGTGATCACCTGGTAGATCGACTCGGTGTCGTCCGTCGACTCCGGGATGCTGAACCGCCGGTACTGGTCCTTCCTCGGCAGCCCGTCCTCGAACACGACCATCGAGGCCACGATGTTGGTGCCGCTGAGGTGCGAGACGTCGTAGCACTCCATCCGGAGGGGAGCATCCGGCATGCCGAGCGCATCCTGGATGTCGTTGAGCGCCTTGGACCTGGCCACGAAGTCGGAGCTGCGCCTCGTCTTGTAGAGCACGAGAGCGTTCTTGGCGTTCATCTCGACGGTCTGGGCGAGCGCCGCCTTGTCTCCGCGCTGCGCCACCCGCAGCTCGACCCGTCCGGTGAGGCGTCCGCGCGGTGCTCCCGGGTCGCCGATCTCGTGGCGGCGGGCCGTGAGCCACTGCTCGAGTTCGATGGCGTCGTCCGGCAGCTCCGGCACGAGGATCTCGCGCGGCGGAGCATCCGATCCCTCGTACGCGTTCTGCACCACGGTCTCGACGAGGTCGCCGAGTTCGACGTCGAGCTCCTTGTCGACCACCCAGCTGCGCACACCCCGGATGCGGCCTCCGCGCACGATGAACTGCTGCACGGCGGCGGCCAGCTCGTCGTGCGCGATACCGAACACGTCGGCGTCCACGTTGTCGGGAAGCACGACGGCGCTCTTGCCCATCGCCGCTTCGAGAGCCTGGATCGCGTCACGGTGGCGGGCGGCGGCCTCGTAGTCCTGCGTGCTCGCGGCCTGCTTCATCCGCTCGGTCATCACCCGGATGTACTTGGTGTCGTTGCCCGCCATGAACGAGACGAAGTCCTCGGCCAGCTCGCGATGATCCTCCGGGCTGATCCGCCCGACGCAGGGAGCTGCGCACTTGCCGATATCGCCGAGCAGGCACGGACGCCCGGTGAGCTCCGCCCTGCGGTAGACGCCGTCGGAGCAGCTGCGCATCGGGAACGCCTTGAGCATCAGGTCGACCGTGTCCCTGATCGCCCAGACCTTCGTGTACGGCCCGAAGTACCGCGCGTCCTTCACGCCACGGTTGCGCGTGACCATCACCCGCGGGATGCGGTCCCCCAGTGTCACCGCCAGGTACGGGTACGACTTGTCGTCCCGGAACTGCACGTTGAACGGCGGGTTGAACTCCTTGATCCAGGTGTATTCGAGCTGCAGCGCCTCGAACTCGGTCGCCACGACCGTCCACTCCACCGACGCCGCGGTGGTCACCATGCGCCTGGTGCGCTCGTGCAGGCTGCGGAGCGGCTGGAAGTAGTTGCTCAGCCGCGCCCGCAGGTTCTTGGCCTTGCCGACGTAGAGCACGCGCCTGTTGGCGTCGCGGAACCGGTACACCCCGGGCTGGGTCGGGATCTCACCGGCTTTCGGCCGGTAGCTGACGGTGTCTGCCACGCGCCCGGCCTACGCGGCGCCCCGGGCGCTCTCGCCCTGGAGGATCTCCTTGAGGAAGTATCCGGTGTGGCTGCCCGGCGTTTCCGCCACGCGCTCCGGCGTTCCGGTCGCGATGACTTCTCCGCCGCCTGCTCCGCCCTCCGGCCCCATGTCGATGATCCAGTCCGCGGACTTGATCACGTCGAGGTTGTGCTCGATGACGATCACGGTGTTGCCCTTGTCGAGCAGCCCGTTCAGCACCAGAAGGAGCTTGCGGACGTCTTCGAAGTGCAGACCGGTGGTCGGCTCGTCGAGAACGTACACGCTGCGCCCGTTGGAGCGGCGCTGCAGCTCGGTGGCGAGCTTGACGCGCTGCGCCTCGCCGCCGGAGAGCGTCGTGGCGCTCTGGCCGAGCCTGACGTAGCCGAGACCCACATCCACGAGGGTCTGCAGGAAGCGGTGGATCGCCGAGATCGGCCGGAAGAACTCCGCGGCCTCGCTGATCGGCATGTCGAGCACCTCGGCGATGTTCTTGCCCTTGTAGTGCACGGACAGGGTGTCGCGGTTGTACCGCGCTCCCCCGCACACCTCGCACGCCACGTAGACGTCGGGCAGGAAGTTCATCTCGATCTTGATCGTGCCGTCTCCGGAGCACGCCTCGCAGCGCCCGCCCTTGACGTTGAAGCTGAACCGGCCGGGCAGGTAGCCGCGCGACTTCGCCTCCATCGTCTCGGAGAACAGCGTGCGGATGCGGTCGAAGACGCCGGTGTACGTCGCCGGGTTGGAGCGCGGCGTGCGTCCGATCGGCGCCTGGTCGACGTGCACGACCTTGTCGAGGTTCTCAAGCCCGGTGACGGCCTTGTGCTTGCCCGGCAGCTTGCGTGCGCCGTTGAGCTTGTTGGCCAGCACCCGATACAGGATGTCGTTGACCAGCGACGACTTGCCGGACCCGCTCACGCCCGTGACGGCGACGAACGTGCCGAGCGGGAAGTCGACCGTGACCTTCTTGAGGTTGTTGGCCTCGGCGCCGACCACGGAGATCATGCGCTTCTTGTCGATCTTGCGACGCTTGGCCGGGATCTCGATCTCCTTGCGGCCGGAGAGGTAGTCGCCGGTGAGCGAATCCCTGTTCTCCAGCAGCTCGTCGTACGAGCCCGAGTGCACGACGTGACCGCCGTTGACGCCGGCGCCCGGTCCGATGTCGACCACCCAGTCCGCCGTGCGGATGGTGTCTTCGTCGTGCTCGACCACGATCAGCGTGTTCCCCAGGTCGCGCAGTGCGACGAGGGTGTCGATCAGACGGCGGTTGTCGCGCTGGTGCAGGCCGATGCTCGGCTCGTCGAGCACATAGAGCACGCCGGTGAGCCCAGAGCCGATCTGCGTCGCCAACCGGATGCGCTGGGCCTCGCCACCCGACAGAGTGGCGGCTGCGCGCGACAGGTCGAGGTAGTTGAGCCCGACCTGGATGAGGAAGTCGAGACGCAGCTTGATCTCGCGCAGCACCTGGGCCGCGATCTTCTCCTCGCGCTCGGTGAGGTGCAGCTTGTCCATGAACACCCGGGCATCGCTCAAGCTCAGCTCGGACGCGTCGGCGATGCTCGCGCCGTGCACGAGGACGGCGAGGACTTCGGGCTTCAGCCGCTTGCCGCCGCACACGGAGCACGGCACCTCGCGGAGGTACTCCGCCCAGCGCGCACGCTGCGTGTCGGTCTCGGCCTGCAGGTATTGGCGCTCGATGTACGGCACGACGCCCTCGAAGCCCGAGGTGTAGCTCATCTCACGGCCGTAGCGGTTCTTCCACTTGACCTTGACCTCGAAGTTGTCGCCGCGCATGACCGCGTTGCGCACCTCGTCCGGGAGCTTCTTCCACGGCGTCTTCAGCGAGAACTTGAGGTCGCGGGCCAGCCCGTCGAGCAGCTTCTCGTAGTACTGGAACAGCCCCTTGCCCTGCGTGGTCCACGGCACGATGACGCCGTCGGCGATGCTGAGGTCTTCGTCGCCGAGCAGCAGGTCTTCATCCACCGCCATGCGCGTGCCGAGGCCGGAGCACTCCGGGCAGGCGCCGAACGGCGCGTTGAACGAGAAGGTTCGCGGCTCGATCTCGGTGAGCTGGATGGGGTGGTTGTTGGGACAGGACAGCTTCTCGCTGAAGGTGCGCCACGCATCCGGGCCCTCTTCGTCGACGAAGTTGACCTGGACCAGCCCGTCGGTGAGCCGCAGCGCGGTCTCCAGGGAGTCGGTGAGGCGGCTCAGGATGTCCGGCCCGGCGACCAGACGGTCGACGACCACCGAGATGTCGTGCTTGTACTGCTTCTTGAGCGTCGGCGGCTCGCTGAGCTGGATCTGCTGGCCGTCGACGATGGCGCGCGAGTATCCGGATGCCGCGAGCTCCTTGAAGAGGTCGACGAACTCGCCCTTCTTCTGCGAGACGACGGGGCTGACCACCTGGTAGCGCCTGCCCGCTTCGAGCTCCATCAGCTGGTCCGCGATCTGCTGCACGGTCTGGCGCTGGATGGGCTCGCCGCAGACGGGGCAGTGCGGGACGCCGATGCGCGCCCAGAGCAGACGCATGTAGTCGTAGATCTCGGTGATCGTTCCGACCGTGGACCGCGGGTTGCGGTTGGTGGACTTCTGGTCGATCGACACGGCGGGGCTCAGGCCCTCGATGAAGTCGACATCCGGTCGGTCGACCTGCCCGAGGAACTGCCTGGCGTACGCCGACAGCGACTCGACGTATCGGCGCTGCCCCTCGGCGAAGATCGTGTCGAAGGCGAGCGACGACTTGCCGGAACCGGACAGCCCGGTGAAGACCACGAGCGAGTCCCTCGGGATCTCGAGGTCGACGTTGTGCAGGTTGTGCACCCGCGCTCCTCGCACGCTGAGGTGTGAACCCGTCACCTTGCCCATAACCACCCGATCAATTTCAGTCACTCGATCAATTCTCCGCTACTCGTCGCCCCAGGTCGGCTGTGTTCGCCCAGCGCAGATCGCACGCCGGCACAGATCGAAGATATGTTCGATTGTACCGGTTCATCGACAGGCCTGTCACCGCTCGCCGCCGAGTCTATGCCGGACCACCGACATTGCTACCGGGGATCGTCCTGCTGCCCCGCCGGACGGTGCGGACGGCGCAGCAACAGAGGCACCGCGACGAGGAAGAGCGCCACGACCGCGACTCCGGTGAGCACCGCCGGCCACACCGTCGCACCGCCCCCGGCACTCGTCGTGAGCGCGAGCAGCCCGACTGCGGCGAGCTGCACGGGCACCTGGACGATCACGAACCGCAGCAGCGACGACAGCAGCACGGCGGGCTGCAGCCGGGCGAGCGGCGGCACCACGAGCATCCACGATGCCGTCAGGTGCAGAGCGTGCGCCCCGGCGATCAGCGCATACACCCGCCACTCGCCGACGGACTGCGGATGCAGCAGCACGGTGAACGCGAGCGCCCCGATGAGGAACCACGCCGTCAGCCAGCGCGGAACGGCGACGGCCGCCGCGGTGAGGGCGAGCGACACGGCCAGCCAGAATCCGGAGTCTGCCACGGTCAGGCAGAGCGCGAGGGCGATCGCGCCGAACAGGGCACGAACGCTCCACCCGGGAACGGTGGCGCCGAGCACGGGTTCTGTGGCGTTTGCGCCGCTCACCGGGACCTCCTCGGCCTGCTCAGCTCGCGGAGGCGCGCATCCCGTGTGCCGGATTCGGCTCCGTTGTCGTCGCTGTCCTGCCAGGCGAGCACGTCGATGCCCGCCGCCGCCAGCCGGCGGAAACGTAGGGCGCGCTCGACCTCGACGACTTTCAGCGCCAGCCGCTCCCTCGGGGGAAGGTCGCGCGTGAGCCTGGCGGGCAGCACGTCCACGGCGATCACCCGGTGCCCGGCGGCCCGCCAGACGAGCGCGAGGCGCAGCGGCTGCTCATCGAGGAACGTCGACATCACATAGACGAGGGCGCCGGGGGCGAGGATCGGCGCGCGCACCCGCTCGGTGGCCGCGCCGCGCGGGCCGGTGAGCTCGACGGCGCGCGACACCCGGTGCAGGTGCCTGGCGCCCGCCCGGGGAGGGATGGCGCGGGCAGGGTCCGCCAGGTCGTCGAAGCCGACCCTGTCCCCCGCCGCGACGTACGCTCCGGCCAGCGAGACGACCGCCTCCCGCGCGAGATCCTGCGACGAGACGCCGGGCAGTGGATGCATGGCCGCCCAGTCCGCGACCCTCCCGGTGAGATCGTCCCTGCTGTCGATCACGAACTGGACGGCGGCGTCGGAGGTGGCCATCGTGCGGCGGACGAACAGCTCACCGGCGCTCTGCGCCCGCCGGGCGGTCGCCTTCCAGTCGATGCGGCGCAGCCTGTCCCCCGGCTGGAACCGGTCGACATCCCGGAACTCGCCCCCGTCTCCCGGCCGCGCGGACGGGTGCGGCCCGGTCAGCCCGATCAGCCGGGCGGGAAGCGGCAGGCTCCGCACCGGCACGATCCGCGGACGCACCACCCGGTCGAGCGCGGGCGCCGCCGCGGTGTCGCCGACGAACGACGCGTCTGCGCCGATGACGCGGGCGGTCAGCCGCAGCAGCCGCTGCGGTCCGGAGTGTACGACGACGATGTCGGCCGGGATGCGTGTAGCCGCGCGCGGGGTGAGGACCGTGTCCAGCGGCGCCCGGTTCGGGAGCGCGATGCGGACCCCGACGGCGTCGATGCCGGTGGGGGCGTTGGAGGTGGGGGTGGTGACGGAGCCGATGGCGCGGACGATGGCGCCTTGGGTGGTGCGGGTGGGCGCGGTGGTCTCGGTCGTGGGAATCGACGGGCTGGTGGAGGAAGCAGGAGCCGCTGGGG
>NZ_NCSR01000031.1:0-34710 GCF_002105485.1 Leifsonia sp. NCR5 | reverse complement strand
GGCGTAGGGGGGAACGTGGTGAGGGCGGGTGACCGTGACCGATCCCTCCACAGCTGGGCGCATCCTGTGGGTTGCCCACACCCCGCGTCAACCCGCTGGACCGGCGCCGGTGCGCGCCTAGACTGACCGGCATGTCAGAGAACGACGCGACGCCGAAGCAGCTCACCGTCACGCCGCGCGAGAACCGCGCGCCCGCCAGAGGCTGGTTCCTCAAGGGCCGTCGCCCGGAGCAGGACGGCGAGGTGCAGCAGCACGGGTCCGTCGAGGAGTCGCTGCCGCACGGGATGCTCGTCGCCGGTGCCTGGTCGTGGCGGCTGCTCGTCATCGGCGCCGTCATCGCCGTTGCGATCTTCCTCGTGGTGCAGCTGCGGCTCATCATCATCCCGCTGCTGATCGCCGTGCTGATCTCGGCGCTGCTGGTGCCGTTCGTCGACTTCTTGCACCGGCACAGGTGGCCGCGGTGGGCCGCGATCGTGGCGGCGATGGTCTCGGTGATCGTGGTGGTCGGAGGACTGCTCTACCTCGCGGTCTGGCAGGTCACGCGGCAGAGCCACGAACTCCAGACGCAGTCCGTGGCGGCGTACGACCAGTTCCGCGTGTGGCTGACGTCCGGGCCGCTCGGCCTGAGCGAGAGCCAGATCAGCAGCGCCCTCGACTCGCTCGCGAAGTCGATCCAGCAGGACAGCCAGATCTTCATCACCGGCGCGCTGTCGATCGGCTCGACCCTCGGCCACGTGCTCGCCGGGCTGCTGCTCGTGCTGTTCAGCACACTGTTCATCCTCATCGACGGCCGCTCCATCTGGAACTGGATCGTGCGCATCTTCCCGAAGCGCGCCCGCCGCGCCGTCGACGGCGCTGGCCAGGCCGGCTGGGTGACCCTGCGCAACTTCGTGAAGGTGCAGATCCTGGTCGCGTCGATCGACGCCCTCGGCATCGGTCTCGGGGCGTTCTTCCTCGGGCTGCCGCTGGTGATCCCGATCGCGGTGCTCGTCTTCCTCGGCTCGTTCATCCCGGTCGTCGGCGCCGTCGTCACCGGTGCGCTGGCGATCTTCATCGCGCTGATCTTCAAGGGCTGGGTGTTCGCGCTCATCATGCTCGCCGTGGTGCTGCTGGTGCAGCAGATCGAGGGGCATGTGCTGCAACCGCTCATCATGGGAACGGCGGTCAAGGTGCATCCACTGGCCGTCGTGCTCGCCGTCGCGGCCGGATCGCTGCTCGCGGGAATCCCCGGTGCGCTGTTCGCGGTGCCGGTCGCCGCCGTGCTCAACGTGATGGTGCACTACGTGTCGAGCGGGGCGTGGCGCGAGGGCGCCCACCGGGAGTACTCGGCACCCGATACGGTGCTGTGGCAGACCGTCCCGCGGCCGCCCCGGCGCGCGAGGACCTGACGGTGTCGGCCGACGGGTCACATTCGGTTCGTGGAATACGTCCGCGAGTAGGCTGTCCCCGTGGCCACGCTGACTGATTCGACGCGCACTCCTTTCGCTGGGCCGAGCCTCGACGAGATCGAGGCCGCGCGCATCGTCGTGTCGAAGGTCGCGGAGCCGACGCCCGTCGAGACCTCGCGGTTCCTTGCCGACGTGCTCGGCGCCCCCGTCTTCCTCAAGTGCGAGAACCTGCAGCGCACCGGGTCGTACAAGATCCGCGGCGCGTACAACCGGATGGCCAAGCTCAGCGCCGAAGAGCGCGAGCGCGGCGTCGTCGCCGCGTCGGCGGGCAACCACGCCCAGGGGGTCGCGTTCGCGGCCAGGGAGCTGGGCATCCACGCCACGATCTTCATGCCGGTCGGCGTCGCCATCCCCAAGTTCCAGGCCACCCGCGACTACGGCGCCGACGTCGTCCTGAGCGGCAGCATCGTCGACGAGACGCTGCGCGCCGCCGCCGACTTCGCCGCGGAGACCGGAGCGGTCCTCATCCCGCCGTTCGACCATCCGGATGTGGTCGCCGGGCAGGGAACGCTCGGCCTCGAGATCCTCGACGACGTGCCGGATGCGGCCACGATCGTCGTCCCCATCGGCGGCGGCGGACTCATCTCCGGGGTGGCCAGCGCCGTCAAGCAGCGCGCTGCCGCCGAGGGCAGGGAGATCCGCGTCATCGGCGTGCAGGCGGCCAACGCGGCTGCCTACCCGCCGTCCCTGGATGCGGGAGAGCCCACCGAGATCGCGCTCGTCGCCACCATCGCCGACGGCATCGCCGTGAGCAAGCCGGGCGCCCTCAACTTCCAGATCATCCGCGACGTGGTCGACGAGGTCGTCACCGTCTCGGAGGACGACATCGCACGCGCCCTCCTGGTGCTCCTGGAGCGGGCGAAGCTCGTCGTCGAACCGGCCGGCGCGGCCGCCGTCGCGGCGATCCTGGCCGGCAAGGTCCCCGCAATCGGCCCGACGGTCGCGATCCTCTCCGGCGGCAACATCGACCCGCTGCTCATGCAGCGCATCATCAGCCACGGTCTCGCGGCCTCCGACCGCTACCTCAAGCTCACCATCATGCTGCCCGACCGCCCCGGTCAGCTCGCGCGCATCTCCGAGATCCTCGCCGGCGTCAACGCCAACGTGGTGGAGGTGCTGCACACCCGGCATGGGCGCGGCCTGCAGCTCAGCCAGGTGGAGCTCGACGTCAGCGTCGAGACCCGGGGCACCGATCACCGCCAGCACGTCATCGAAGCGCTCCGCGCCGCGGGCTACGACCCCGTGCTCGACTACGAGTAGGCCGCTCGGCCCCGTGCACGAGAAAGCGCGGTGCGGGATGCCCGCACCGCGCTTCTCACGTGAACCGTCCGCTCAGCCGCGGTAGGTCTCCACGTTCTGGATCGTGACGGCGATCTGCTTGCCGTTCGGCGCGGTGTACGACGTGGAGTCGCCCACCTTGAGGCCGAGGATCGCCTCGCCGAGCGGGCTGCCCTCGGAGTAGACCTGCAGGTCCGTTCCCGCCGCGATCTCGCGGTTGCCGATGAGGAAGGTGCTCTCGTCGCCAGCGATGGTCGCCGTGATCACCGTTCCGGGCTCCACGACACCGTGGCTCTCCGGGGCTTCGCTGACAGTGGCGTTGCGCAGCAGGTTGGTGAGCTGCACGATGCGGGCCTCGATCTTGCCCTGCTCGTCTTTCGCGGCGTGGTATCCGCCATTCTCTTTGAGGTCGCCCTCCTCGCGGGCCGCCTCGATGCGCTTCGCGATCTCGTTTCGGCCGTTGACGCTGAGCTCCTCGAGTTCGGCCGACAGACGGTCGTACGCATCCTGGGTCAGAAAGCTGACCTGAGACTCCTGAGACATGATGAACTCCTTTGCGCCGCCGGTCGTGACCGGCTGGGCAGATCGGCCGGTCCGGGGACCGGCTGGATAAAGTCGACGCCCCGACATCGGTCGGGGCGTATCGAAGAATCCTAGGTCAGCCAGCAGCTGGAAATCAAACCTGTATTGCTCTGCTCCGTGGTCTTGATCGTCTCGGTGTACTCCGTGAGGCGCTTGTCGGAGGCCGGATAGCTGATGATCCGCCAGCCGACGATGGCGAACGACTCGTTCAGCGCCTGCACGGCGCAGGTCACCGGGGTGCCGGGCGGCGTGTTCACGGTGAACGTGATCCGCACGTGGTGCGCATCCGTGATCGTGTACGCGGTGTCCGTCGCCTCGAGGTCGGCCTGGTCGTTGTCCCAGCCCGCCCAGAACGTCCACGCCGCGAAGATCGCGACGAACGCGACAGCCACTCCGATGATCCACCAGCGGTCCCGGCGCTTGCGACCGGGCGTTCGACCGTAGCGGCGATCGAGGGTCTCGGTCACCGCCATCCTTCTCCCTGCACTGAACGTTCTCCCGTGGAAACTGCACCGTCCGGGCGACGGTAGGCTTGAACCCAGACTAGGAGATGAAGCTGTGAAACCCTGCGCTTCGTCCTCGGCTCGAAAGTGGAGACCCGGATGCCCGTAACCGACCTGCGCGCAGGAATCGTCGTCGACCGTGAGGGAGAGCGATGATCCAGGATGCGCTGCTGCGCGCGGCCGTGTGGGTCACCGCCGCCACGCCCTCCCCGACGCCGTCCGGCGCTCCGAACGCCGACCAGGTCACCCCTGGTGTCGTCGGCTTCGTGGTGACGTTCCTGGTCGCCGTCGCCGCCGTGCTGCTCGCGCTCGACATGACGCGGCGCATCCGGCGGGTGCGCTACCGCGCAGAGATCGCGGAGAAGCTGGACGCCGAGCAGGCGGAGCAGGACGGTCAGGCCGGTCAGGACGACAGCGAGCGCTAGCGCGCCGGCTCAGCTCCCGTCAGTTCAGCCCCCGTTGTAGACCGGGTGCAGGGCGATCAGCAGCACCGCCGTCCAGTGGCAGAGAAATGCCAGCACCGTCAACGTGTGGAAGATCTCGTGGAAGCCGAAGACCCCGGGGAACGGGTTCGGCTTCTTGACGCCGTAGATGACCGCGCCGATCGTGTAGAGCAGGCCGCCGACGAGCACGAGCACCATCATCGCCGCGTTCGCGTCGAGCAGGTCGACCACGTACATCAGCGCGCCCCAGCCGAGGGCGACGTAGAGCGGGACGTACAGCCAGCGCGGGGCGTTGATCCAGAACACGCGGAACGCGATGCCGATCAGCGCGCCGGCCCAGACCAGCGTGAGCAGCAGGAAGCCTTTGCTCGGCGGCAGAGCGAGCACGGCGAGCGGCGTGTACGTTCCGGCGATCAGCAGGAAGATGTTGGCGTGGTCGATCCGCTTGAGGATGATCTTGACGCGCGGCCGCCAGTTGAAGCGGTGGTACAGCGCCGAGTTGCCGAACAGCAGCAGCGAGGTGAGCACGAACACCGCAGACGACCACTTGGCCGGTGCGCCCTCGGCGAGGGTGATGAGCACGATGCCGGCCGCGATGGTGACCGGGAAGGTGGCCGCATGGATCCAGCCGCGCCAGGTGGGCTTGATCTCCGTGGGGTCGGCGATCGACGCATCCAGCAGCGGGATGTTCGGAAGGTCGGGTCCCCGGTTCTCGTCGGCTTTCACGGCCGCGTCCGCCGGGCCGAGAGAGTCGGCCGGTGCGGCGAGCACGTCGGCCACGTCTTCCTGCTTCTGGCTCTTTCGGGGTGTCATGGATCAAGCGTACGGGAGCAGCGTGACCTCGTGCTGTGAGTTCGACGCCACGGGTCGGGGTAACGTACTTCCGTGAGCAGATGGAGTTTCCCCCTCGGACGTGGGCTGCTCTACGGTCTGTACCAGAACAGGCTCAGGCGCAACCTGCCTGCCGAGTCGATGCCCCGCCACGTCGCGATGATCATCGACGGCAACCGGCGCTGGGCACGCCAGCTCGGGCTCACGACGGTCGCTCACGGGCACCGCGCCGGAGCGGCGAAGATGCGCGAGTTCCTGGAGTGGTGCGACGACCTCGGCATCCAGGTCGTCACCCTCTACCTGCTGTCCAGCGACAACCTGAGCAACCGGGAGAGCGGCGAGCTCTCCGACCTCATCGAGATCATCGCGGAGCTCGCCGAGGACCTCTCCCACTACCGGGACTGGCGGGTGCAGCACGTCGGTTCGACCGCCGGCCTCCCCGAGCCGCTCGTCGCCGCGCTGACCGGCGCGGAGGACCGCACGGCCAAGAACACCGGCCTGCACGTGAACCTGGCGGTCGGCTACGGCGGCCGCAAAGAGATCACCGACGCGATGCGCGACATCGTCGCCGCCCACCATGCCAAGGGCGGCAGCCTGGAGACCCTCGCCGACCTGCTCACCCCCGACCTCATCGGCGAGCACCTCTACACGGGCGGCCAGCCGGACCCCGACCTCGTCATCCGCACTTCCGGCGAGCAGCGCCTCAGCGACTTCATGCTCTGGCAGAGCGCCCACAGCGAGTTCTACTTCGTGGAGGCGCTGGGGCCGGACCTGCGCGAGGTGGACTTCCTGCGTGCGGTGCGCGATTACTCGCGCCGCCAGCGTCGCTACGGGGGGTGACCCTCCGACTGCTCCGTCCCGCCCCGGCACTGCCCGAGGGACAGGATGCGGTCGCTGCTAGGGTCGGAGAACGATCCGCCGGGGAGCGGATGAGTGCGGACGACACGACCAACGGGGGTTCTGATGGGTGCGGCACGACAACTCGCGGTCTCGGCCTGGCGCGCCGACGACACCCGGATGCGCGCGGCGGCCTGGATCGCATCCGCCGCCGCCCTTCTCGGTATCGGACTCACCTGGTCGGCCCTCCGCGTGATCGGCCTCTATGCTCTCTGGACCGTCGGGATGGACGAAGGTCTGCTCTTCACCGCCGAGTTCGGCACGCGCGCGGTCCTGCTCGGCGCCACCGTGGTGTGCGTGGTGCTCGGCGTAGCACGGCGCGGGCGCGACGGCTCCGGGCGCGACGGCTCCGGGCGCGGCGCGCTCGTCACGGCGATCGTGCTGGCCGTGCTGATCGTCGCGGCGCAGGTCCAGCAGGTGGCGGTCGCCGTGCACTTCGCCTGGAGTGCGCTGTTCAGCGTGACCACGCTGACCTGGCTGGGATTCGCGGCGCTGACGATTGCCGCGTGTGTGCTCGCTCTGACGGCGCGTCGGCCGGTGGCGGTGCGGGGTGTGCGGGTGCCGTCTTCGACCGTGACGGGGAGCATGGACGCCGTGGGCGCTGCGGACGCGGGCAACGCCGGAGCGGCGGCCCGGTTTGTGTGGTTCTCGGTGGGGGCGGCGTTCGTCGCGTTCGTGGCGAGCATCCTGGTCGTCGCGCAGGCTCTGATCGTGCCGAACGCCTGGGGTCCTGCGCTGGTGGCTCTGGTGCACGCCTGGGTGACGGTGATCGCGGTGGCCGTGCAGGTGATCGCCGCGCTGTTCGTGGTGCGCGGTTCGGCGCTCGGTCGCCTCGTCGTCAGCGCGGTCGCGGTGGTCCTCCTCAGCGACCTGACCGAGACGTCCATGCTCGGGATGTGGCCGGGCGGCAGCGACGCCGACGCCGGCGTCTCCGGCGCGGGGATCCTCGTCGCCACGATCGCCGCCGTCGCTGCGGCCGTGGCGCTGTGGCTGCCGCCGGTGTCGCGGTGGCTGGCCGGTGCCGGGGCGGGCGCGGTCGGGGACGGGCGTGTGGGGGAGCCGGTGCGTTCGGTGGTGTGATGCGGGTGGGCACGATCCACCCTCCCGGCTGACAGAATGTTCCGGGAGGTCACCACACAATGACGACGACGATCGACGAATTCGCCCGCACGTTCTCCGAGGAGTCCGGCTACCTCGACTACGGCCGGGTCGGACCGATCTCGGCGACCGCCCTCGCGGAAACGCTCGGGCAGTACGAGATTCTCGCCAAGGCGCGGTTCGGCAGCATCGGACGGATGCAGGCCGAGGATCAGCGGGTGCGGGATGCGGTGTCGGCGTTGACGCGGTTCCCGTCCGATCAGGTGGTGTTCCAGCCGACGGCGTCGATCGGGCTCATGCATGCCGCGTTCGGTCTGACCGGGGGCGAGGTGCTGCTGTCTGCGGCGGAGTTCCCGAGCATCACGTATGCGGCCGTGCGCGCGTCGCAGGCGATGCGGGTGGTCACGCCGACCTGGCTGGAGACCGACCACCAACGTGTCACTCCTGCGCGCATCCGGGAGCAGTTGACGCCGAACACGACGGCGGTGATGGTCAGCCTGGTCGACTCGCGCACCGGGTATCTGGCCGACATCGACGGCATCCGCCAGGTGATCGGCGACCGGCTGCTGATCGTGGATGCGATCCAGGGTTTCGGCGTGGTGGATGCGCCGTTCGAGGTGGCGGACATCGTCGTCTCCGGCGGCCAGAAGTGGACGCGCGCGGGCTGGGGGACCGGGTTCCTCGCGGCGAGCGAGCGCGCCATCGAGCATCTGACGCCGGTGTTCAGCGGGTGGACGGGCGCCGACCTCGACGGGTCGTGGGATGAGGTCGGGGAGCCGAGCAGCAGCACGCGCGCGTTCAGCATCTCCAACCCGGACCCGATCGCCCAGGCCCGGTTCGCTGCGGCGCTGGAGGACATCGCGGCGGTCGGCGTTCCGGCGATCAGCGCTGCGATCGGCGACGGCGTCGAGCGGGTGTTCGAGCTGGCGGACGAGTACGCGATCCCGGTCGCGTCGTCGCGCAACGCGGCGGAACGGGCGGGGATGGTCGTGCTCGAGCCGCTGCCGGAGCAGCTGACGGCCCTCAGCGCGTCCCTGTTCAACCACGGGATCACCGCATCCATCCGGGCGACCAACGTGCGGTTGTCCGTGCACGCGGGCACGACGGAGGAGACGTTCGACATGCTGCGGGCCGCGTTCACCTCGTACGCGTCCGCCTCCTGACCCGGGCGGGCTCCTCGCATCTCGATCGTGTGCACGGGGGACCCGAAGTGGGGGCGAAAGTTCACCTGATGGAAACGCGCGACGGCGGTGTGTCGCGGTGGCCTGTCGGTGGGTCGGCGTAGGTTCGGCTTATCGGGCACGGAGCCCGATCGAGACGGCCACGTAAGTTCGTTTCGACACCCACCGGCCGACTCGCCAAACAGATCCGCCCGCTCCACGGAGCGAGCGGGGTGGGAGTGGTCGTGGCTGAATCAGGTACCCGACAGTTCGAGTCGACCGACAGCGGAACCAACCAGGCGGAGCGCACGTATGTGCTCGACACCTCGGTCCTGCTGTCCGACCCCCAGGCGATCTTCCGGTTCGCCGAACACGCTGTCGTCATCCCCGTCGTCGTCGTGAGCGAACTGGAGGGCAAACGCAACGATCCCGAGATCGGCTACTTCGCGCGGCAGGCATTGCGCAATCTGGACGAGCTGAGGATCCAGCACGAACGGCTCGACTTCCCCATCCCGGTCGGGGACGGCGGCTCGCTGCGGGTGGAACTCAACCACTCCAACATGTCCGTTCTGCCCAGCGGGTTGCAGCTCGGGGACAACGACTCCCGCATCCTGGCGGTGGCGCTCAACCTCGCCAATGACGGGCTGGCGGTCACGGTCGTCTCCAAAGACCTCCCGCTGCGCGTCAAAGCGGCTTCGATCGGCCTCGCCGCCGAAGAGTACCGTCACGAACTCGCCGTCGACTCCGGATGGACGGGCCTCGCCGAGATCGACCTCGGCAGCGACGCGATGAGCGACCTCTACGAGAACGAGTGGATGCGCACCGACCTGGTGCGCGGGATGCCCGCCAACACGGGCCTCATCGTCCACTCCGACCGCGGTTCGGCCCTCGGGCGCGTGGTGGCCGACGGTGAACTGAAGCTCGTCCGGGGCGACAGGGACGTGTTCGGCCTGCACGGACGCTCGGCGGAACAGCGCCTCGCGATCGACCTCCTCCTGGACCCGGAGATCGGCATCCTCTCCCTGGGAGGCCGTGCGGGAACGGGCAAGTCGGCGCTCGCACTGTGCGCCGGCCTGGAGGCGGTGCTGGAGCGGCAGCAGCACAAGAAGATCATGGTGTTCCGTCCCCTCTACGCGGTCGGCGGCCAGGAACTCGGCTACCTCCCCGGCGACCAGGGCGAGAAGATGAACCCCTGGGGCCAGGCGATCTTCGACACGCTCGGAGCGCTGGTGTCGCAGAACGTGCTCGACGAGGTGCAGGACCGCGGCATCCTCGAGGTGCTGCCGCTCACGCACATCCGGGGCCGGTCGCTGCACGACGCCTTCGTGATCGTCGACGAGGCGCAGTCGCTCGAACGGAACGTGCTCCTCACGGTGCTCAGCCGTGTCGGGCAGAACTCGCGCGTGGTGCTGACCCACGACGTCGCCCAGCGCGACAACCTCCGCGTCGGACGGCACGACGGCGTCGCCTCGGTGATCGAGACGCTCAAGGGCCACCCGCTATTCGCGCACGTGACGCTCACCCGCTCGGAGCGGTCGGCGATCGCGGCGCTGGTGACGGAGATGCTGGAAGGGAACGAAGTGATGTGACGCCGGCCGGCTGGCTGGCGCTGCGCGGGTCTGGGAGACGACTGGATGCGCGCGGGGGGCGGCGGCGGTAGGCGCGCGCGGCGGCGCCCGCACCCGAGGTGGGTGCGGGCGCCGCGGCGCGTTGTAGGTGCTGTGTTGTGGGGGCGGATCAGACGCTGTTCGTGTTCCAGTATTCCGGCTGACGCGGCCGGGCGCTGGGCTGTGGAAACCGGCCCGTGCTGTGGATTTCTGCCGGGCGGACTGGCGGGCGCATACGGTCGATGCATGGAGAATCTCGGGCAGACGGTCGGCGGGCTGGTGGGGGTCGCGTACCTCGGCGTGGTGTCGCTCCCGCTGTGCGCGACCGACCTGCGGGAGCGGCGGCTGCCCAACGCGCTCGTACTGCCCGGGCTCGCCTTCGCTGCGCTCGGCGTCGGCTGGCCAGCGCTGCCACGCGGGGATCCGCCGGGCGCGTATGTGGAGCTCGCACTGTGCTGGGCGGCGGTGATCGCGGTGCTCTGTGCGGCGGCGTCGGGCGGCGGGATCGGGATGGGAGACGTGAAGCTCGCTGCCCTGCTCACGCTCGTGCTCGGTGCGCTCGCGGTGGAGCGAGGGCTCGGGCCAGGGCCGCCGGTGGTCGCGCTCTTCGTGGTGGCGTTCACCACGGCGGGGCTCGCGGTACTGAGCGGTGCGGTGGTGGCGCGTGGTGTGGTGGTGGCGCGTGATGCGGCGGCGACCCGTGTTGCTGCCGCAGGAACGGAGTCAGAAGTCCCACTCGGCCCGCACCTGTTGGTCGGGTTCTGGGCCGTCGCCGCGGCCGTCGTGCAGTTGTCCTAAGCGGGCGCACAACGCGACAGGGCGCCCTCCCTGGGGAGAGCGCCCTGTGCGCAAATCTCAGCGACCGCAAGCGCGACCGGGTGCTGCTGCCAGCCGAATTACCCCGGGTGGGTCATGCTCAGCACGTCGAGCGCCGTGTCGAGCTGTTCGAGCGTGACCTCGCCGCGGTCGACGAAGCCGAGGTCGATGACGGCCTCGCGGACGGTCATGCCCTGGGCGACCGAGTGCTTGGCCACCTTGGCCGCCGCCTCGTAGCCGATCACGCGATTGAGCGGGGTCACGATCGACGGGCTCGACTCCGCGTACGCGCGGGCGCGGTCGACGTTGGCCTCGAGGCCGGCGACCGTCTTGTCCGCGAGCACGCGGGAGCCCTGCGTGAGCAGGCGGATCGACTCGAGCAGCGCCGTGCCCATCACCGGGATCGCCACGTTCAGCTCGAACAGGCCGGATGCGCCGCTCCAGGCGATCGTCGCGTCGTTGCCGATCACGCGCGAGGCGACCATCAACACCGCCTCGGGGATCACCGGGTTGACCTTGCCGGGCATGATCGAGGATCCGGGCTGCAGGTCGGGGATGTGCAGTTCGCCCAGTCCCGTGTTGGGGCCGGAGCCCATCCAGCGAAGGTCGTTGCAGATCTTGGTGAGGCTGACCGCGATCGTGCGGAGCGCTCCGGATGCCTCGACCAGCGCATCCCGGTTGGCCTGCGCCTCGAAGTGGTTGCGGGCTTCCGTGATCGGCAGCTCCGTCTCCTGCGTGAGCAGCTCGATGACGAGCTGCGGGAAGCCGAGCGGGGTGTTGATGCCCGTGCCGACGGCCGTGCCGCCGAGCGGGACCTCCGCGACGCGGTGCAGGGACGCCTGCACGCGCTCGATGCCGAGACGGATCTGGGCCGCGTAGCCGCCGAACTCCTGGCCGAGGGTGACCGGCGTCGCATCCATCAGGTGGGTGCGGCCGCTCTTGACGACGGTGGACCACAGCTCCGCCTTCTCCTCGAGCGACACCGCGAGGTGGTCGAGGGCGGGGATGAGATCGTCGATGAGGGCGCCGGTGACGGCGATGTGCACCGAAGTCGGGAACACGTCGTTGGAGGACTGCGACGCGTTGACGTGGTCGTTCGGGTGCACCGGCTGGCCGAGCCTGCGGGACGCCAGCGTGGCCAGCACCTCGTTCATGTTCATGTTCGAGGACGTGCCAGAGCCGGTCTGGTAGACGTCGATCGGGAAGTCCGCGTCGTGCGCGCCGGTGACGACGTCGTCGGCGGCGGCGGCGATCGCGTCGGCGATCGACTGGTCGAGCACGCCGAGCCTCGCGTTGGCGAGAGCGGCCGACTTCTTGATCCGCGCCAGTGCTGCGATCTGTGTCGGCTCCAGCACCGATCCGGAGATCGGGAAGTTCTCGACGGCGCGCTGCGTCTGCGCTCCGTACAGCGCGGCCGCTGGGACGCGGACCTCGCCCATCGTGTCGTGCTCGATGCGGTAGTCGGCGTCCGCCTGGGTGTCCACCACGGTGTGTTTTCCTTTCTGGTGCGGGGCCGGCGGATTCGCCGGGCTTCCCGCGATTTCAGTCGGAGGCCTGGTCGGCCAATCCGACGACGATGTCGGGGACGACCCGACCTTCCTGAAGCCGGTAGTTGGCACCAACGATAGCCAACGAACCGTCCGCGACGGCAGCGCTGATCATCTCGGAGCTCTCCAGGAGCTCGGCGACGGTGTGCCGCAGGTGCTCGCGGCCGACCTCGAGCGCATCCACGGTCGCCGGGTCCACCGGCTGGTCGGCCGGGACGCCGGCGACGGTGTGCACCGCCGGGACGATGGGGGAGATGAGGTGCGCGATGTGCGGGGGCAGCGGCGTCGCATCCTCGGCCTGCGAGTCGATCGCGGCGCGGACGGCGCCGCACTCGTCGTGACCGAGCACCAGGATGAGCGGAACCTCCAGCACGCCGACCGCGTACTCGAGCGAACCGAGCACGGAGTCGGAGATGACCTGTCCGGCGTTGCGGACCACGAAGGCGTCTCCGAGGCCGAGGTCGAAGATGATCTCGGCGGCGAGACGGGAGTCGGCGCATCCGAAGATCGCGGCGAGCGGGGCCTGGCCGCTGGCGATGGTCTCGCGGCGCTCCACGTCCTGGCGGGGGTGCTCGGGATCGCCGGAGACGAACCGTTCGTTGCCACGCAGCATGGCGTCCCAGACGCGGGACGGCCTCGGCTTACCCATCATGAACCTCCGAGTTGACGAATCTGGTCGGCGAGCGCACCGGCGACCGTGCCGAACTCGGCATCGCTCGCAGTGCCGAACACGATGATCGTGCTCTTGCCCGCCGCGGTGACGAGCGCGTATTCGACGTTGCCGTTGTCGTCGCTCGACGTGTGGTTGTCGTAGACGTCCCAGCGGACGCCGTCGATGGTACGCGTGCCCTTGATCATCGACTTGTTGACCTGCTGGGCCGTCCACGTGTCGTTCGCGTCGAAACCCTGCGTGATGCCGATGTACTGCTTCTTCGGTGTGATCAGCCCGACATACCAGGAGTCGACGCCGTCCGTGGTCTTGGTGCGCAGCTCCGCGTTGTTCGACTTCCACTCCGAGGAGAGCTTCGGCACGAGCAGGCGGTTCGGCTCGGAGCCCTGTGCCTGCGCGGCGATGGATGCGTAGTCGACCGGGGGAGCGGACGAGGTGGGGTTGCCGCGCGGCACGAACAGCACGATCACGGCGACGAGGGCGACACAGGCGATCAGCGAGTAGACCAGGTTGTTGACGGTCTGCCTGTTGCGGTGATTGGCGGAGTTGACCGCTTTGCGGGCGGCCGTCTCCTCCGGGGTCTCCGGGCGTCCGAGTTCGGCGACCACCGCCGGTGGTTTGGTGCGGGGACTCATTCGGCGCTCGACGCTCCCGTGGCTCCGGCCGTTGCTCCAGCGGTTGCACCGACACGCGCGGCGTCCAGCCGGGCCTTCGCACCGATCAGCCACTCCTCGCAGTGCCGGGCGAGCGCTTCTCCGCGCTCCCACAGTGCGATGGACTCCTCGAGCGTGGACGAGCCCTGTTCCAGCTGACCGACGACGCGGATCAGCTCGTCGCGCGCCTCCTCGTAGCTGAGCGAGGCGAAGGCGTCGTCGCCGGAGGGCGACTCGGTGGTGGGCATGACATCCATTCTATTTGTCTAGCTGGGGGGTTGCTTCGTGAGCGGCATCCGGATGACCGGCCGGCGACGGGATGGGGTCTCCCGCGGTCGCGGCGACGGCCCCGCCGGAGACGGTGAGGCGCAGCCCCGTGCCGGAGGGCATCTCCTCCGGAGCGGTGACGACGTGCCCGGAGGCGAGTTGCACGATGGCGTACCCGCGGTCGAGCGTGCCCTGGGGCGAGAGCGCGCGCAGCTGGCCGCGCAGCTCGGCGACCCTGGTGGCCTCCCGGTCGGCGCGGCGTTCGACCAGTTCGGCGCCGCGGGCGACGAAGCGGGTGAGCTCCTCCGACCGGGAGTCGACGATCCAGCTCGACGACGCGAGCGACGGGCGGGTGCGGAGGTGACCGATGCGGTCGATCTCCGCGGCGATCATGTGCGTCACGCGCATCCCGATGCGGGCGCGGGCCTGCTGAACGCGGGCCAGCTCCTCTGCGACGTCCGGGACGACCCGCTTGGCGGCGTCCGTCGGGGTGGATGCGCGGAGGTCGGCGACCTCGTCGAGCAGCGGCCGGTCGGCCTCGTGGCCGATGGCGCTGACGATCGGGGTGACCGCTGCTGCCGCCGCCCTGACCAGGACCTCGTCGGAGAAGCCGAGCAGATTCTGGAAGTCCCCTCCGCCGCGGGCGACGATGATGACCTCGACCTCGGGGTCGGCGTCGAGGGTGCGGATGGCGGCCGTCACCTCGGAGACCGTCCGCTCGCCCTGCACGGCGGCGTACACGGTGCGGAACCGCACCTGCGGCCAGCGCAGCTGCGCGTTGCGGAGCACGTCCTTCTCCGCGTCGGAGTCCTTGCCCGTCACGAGCCCGATGGTGTGCGGGAGGAACGGGAGACGCTTCTTGCGATCCGGGGCGAAGAGGCCCTCGGCGGTGAGCTGCTGGCGGAGGCGTTCGAGGCGTTCGAGCAGGTCGCCGAGGCCGACGTGGCGCATGTCGAAGACCTGCATGGTGAGGGTGCCGCCCTTGACCCAGAAGTTGGGCTTGATGGCGGCGATCACGCGGTCGCCCTGCTTGAGGTCGGCCGGGATGCGCGCCTTCACCGACGACCAGATCGTGAAGCTGACCGTCGCATCCTCGTTGAGGTCTTTGAGCTTGCCGTAGACGTTGCCGCCCGAGACGCCCCACTGGGTGATCTCGCCCTCGACCCAGGCGGTGCCGAGGCGCTCGATCCAGCCGCGGATCTTGCCGGCCAGGGTCGCCACCGGCCACGGAGCGTCTGCCGTCGGCGGCCCGACCTCCATCGACGGTGCGCGGGTCGTGTCCGTCACCGAGCCTCCCAACCAGTGTTCAGCGCACTCACCTAGGATCGAAGGGTGAGCGACGCAACCATCAGCCTTCCGATGCCGAGGATTCCCGGTGCGCGAGGCCGGCTACAGGATACCCCGGTCGTCGGACACAAGCGGGTCCTGCTGGCCGCACCCCGTGGATACTGCGCGGGTGTGGACAGAGCGGTGATCGCCGTCGAGAAGGCGCTCGCGCTCTACGGCGCGCCCGTCTACGTCCGCAAGCAGATCGTCCACAATGTGCACGTCGTGTCGACGCTGGAGCAGCAGGGCGCGATCTTCGTCGACGAGGTCGGCGAGGTGCCGGAGGGCGCGCACGTCGTGTTCAGCGCTCACGGTGTGTCGCCCGCTGTGGTGCAGGCCGCATCCGACCGCGGGCTGCAGGCGATCGACGCCACGTGCCCGCTGGTCACCAAGGTGCACCGCGAGGCCGTCCGGTTCGCCCGCGACGACTTCGAGATCCTCCTGATCGGCCACACAGGCCACGAAGAGGTCGAGGGGACCGCCGGCCACGCGCCGGACAAGGTCACCCTGGTCAACAGCCCGGACGACGTCGACACCATCACGGTGAAAGACCCGGACAAGGTGGTGTGGCTCTCGCAGACCACGCTCTCCGTCGACGAGACGATGGAGACGGTGCGCCGCCTGCGCGAGCGCTTCCCGAATCTGCAGGACCCGCCCAGCGACGACATCTGCTACGCCACCCAGAACCGCCAGGTCGCGATCAAGAAGGTCGCGGAGCAGGCCGACCTGGTGATCGTGGTCGGCTCGGCCAACTCGTCCAACTCGGTGCGTCTGGTGGAGGTCGCCCTCGAGTACGGCGCAAAGGCCGCATACCGGGTCGACTACGCCAGCGAGGTCAAGCAGGAGTGGCTCGACGGCGTGGCAACGGTCGGTGTGACGAGTGGAGCATCCGTGCCGGAGGTGCTGGTGCAGGAGGTCCTCGACGACCTGCGCGGCGCCGGATACGGCGACGTCCAGGAAGTGAAGACGGCGGAGGAGGACCTGATGTTCTCGCTGCCGAAGGAGCTCAGGAAAGACCTCGCAGGCAACCAGGATGCGCGCGCGCTCGGCGGACGCCGCTGACGCAGCCCGCTAAGCGCTTTCCGCCTGCGGTGCGACGATCTCGTCGGCGTTGGCAGCGATCCAGGACATCAGCGGCAGCAGGTGCTCTGTGAGGTCGCGGCCGCGCTGGGTGAGGCTGTAGTCGACCCTGGGCGGGATGGTCGGCTGGGCCGTGCGCAGCACGAAGCCGTCGCGCTCCAGGGTGCGCAGCGTCTGGGCGAGCATCTTCTCGCTGATGCCCTGCACGGTGCGGCGCAGTTCGCCCCAGCGGAGGTCGCTCTGGGAGAGCGCGACGAGCACGAGCACGCCCCAGGTGCTCGTGACGTGGTTGAGCACGACACGGGTGGGGCAGGCGGACGGAAGCACGCCGTCCGTGAAGCCGAAGCCGTTCAACGTCTGAAAACTGGTGTCCACGTCAGTAACTTACCAAAAAGTGGGTACCCTCCATCGGGAAGTATCAGGATCCGGCCGTGGTTGGCTGTGATGACCGACCGAAAGGAAACTTCCCCATGACCATCGTCGTCACCGGTGCCACCGGCCATCTCGGACGCCTCGTCGTCGAATCCCTCATCGAGCGCGGGGTCCCCGCCGCCGACATCCGCGCGCTGGGTCGCTCCGCCGAGCGGCTGGCCCCGCTCGCCGACCTGGGCGTGCAGACCGCGACCATCGACTTCGAGAAGCCGGACACGCTCGCTTCCGCCTTCGCCGGCGCCGACGCCCTCCTCCTCGTCTCCGGCAGCGAGGTCGGCCAGCGCGTGCAGCAGCACGCCAACGCCATCGACGCGGCCGTCGCAGCCGGTGTGGGACGGATCGTCTACACCAGCGCGCCGCACGCCGACGACACCGACCTCGTCCTCGCGCCGGAGCACACGGCCACCGAGAAGCTGCTCGCCGAGTCCGGGCTGCCGGTGACCATCCTGCGCAACAACTGGTACTCCGAGAACTACGTCGGCCAGCTCGACACCGCAGAGGCGACCGGCGAGATCGTGTCCAGCGCCGGCGACGGCCGGGTGGCCAGCGCCAGCCGTGCAGACTACGCGGACGCCGCGGCCGTCGTGCTCAGCACGCCCGGCCACGAAGGCGCCGTCTACGAGCTCTCGGGCGATCAGGCGTGGTCGTTCGCCGAGCTGGCCGAGGCGGTGTCCGAGATCGTCGGACGGCCCGTGGTCTACCGCGCGGTGAGCCCGGAGGAGCACACGAGCATCCTGACCGGTGCCGGCCTGGACGACGGCACGGCCGGGTTCGTGGTCGCGCTCGACGGCAACATCCGCGACGGCGCCCTCGCCGACGCGACGACGACGGTCAGCGACCTGATCGGACGCCCGACGACGCCGATCGCCGACACGCTGCGTGCTGCGCGCGAGCAGGCTGCCGCGTAACAGCATCCGGAGACGGAGAACGGCCCGGCGCGTGATGCGCCGGGCCGTTCGTCGTCTGAGTCAGGGGGTCGGCGGGTCCGGGCGTCAGGGCGTCGGGGTGCCGGACGGCGTCGGCGTGACCCCGCTGTAGAAGTCGATCAGCACCGGGTCGGTGAGCAGCACAGCCGACATGAAGCCGAGCAGCGCGATCAGGGCGACCACGCCGGCGATCAGCGGGATGTAGAACGCCATCCTGCGCTTGACGAGGAGCCAGACCGACAGGCCGGTGGAGATGGCCCAGATCAGGCCGACGGTGATCGCCCCGGCGATCAGGGTGCCCTGCACGGAGCCTGCGGGGGTGTAGTCGCCGAGGTTCTCGTTGGTGTGCATGAGCTGCATCGCGGTGGGAAGCGACAGCAGGCCGCCGATGGAGTTCGTCGCCCCGAAGAAGCCGAAGACGATGAGCACGACGGTGACCGTCATGTTCCAGCGCGGTGCGTCGGAGCGCAGCTGGGGGCTTTGGCCGTTCTGCGGGTGCTGAGGGTGCGGGTAGAGGTTCTGCGGGTGCTGACCCTGCGGGTGCTGGCCCTGGGGATTCTGGGGATTCTGCGGGCCGAACCACGGACGGTCGGCGTGCGGAGCGCGCTGGTCCTGACCAGCCGCTGTGCGCTGCCCGGCGTCGCCGTGCTCGCCGTAGCGGTCGGGTTCGGCGGTGGGATGCGTGGTGTCCAGCCGGTTCGCATCCGCCGGCGGATGCCACACCCAGCCCTCGGGGGCGAGCTCGCCGTATTTGGGGCGCGGTCGCTCGTCCGGTCTCTGTTCGTCGTCGGCCATGTCGGCCGCCCTCCCTGGATATGACACGGCGGCCGGAGCGTGAGCCCCGGCCGCCGCGGTGGACTACTTGCCGGAGTGTCCGGCGGAGCCGAGCTGCTGGGTCGCCTCGATCACGCGGGCGGCCATCGCCGTCTCGGCGACCTTGCCCCACGCGCGCGGGTCGTACAGCTTCTTGTTGCCGACCTCGCCGTCGACCTTCAGGACGCCGTCGTAGTTCTTGAACATGTAGTCGGCGATCGAACGGGTGAACGCGTACTGCGTGTCCGTGTCGATGTTCATCTTGATGACGCCGTTGGCGACCGCCTCGGCGATCTCGGCGTCGGTCGAGCCGGAGCCGCCGTGGAAGACCAGGTCGAGCGGCTTCGGGCCGTGACCGTACTTGGCCGCGAGGCCGTCCTGGATGGTCTTCAGCAGCTCGGGGCGCAGCTTGACGTTGCCCGGCTTGTACACGCCGTGCACGTTGCCGAAGGTGAGGGCGGCCATGTATCGGCCGTTCTCGCCCAGGCCGAGGGCCTCGACGGCCTTCTCGACGTCGGCGAGGGTCGTGTAGAGCGCCTCGTTGGAGCCCTCGTGCTGCACGCCGTCCTCTTCGCCGCCGACGACGCCGATCTCGACCTCGAGAATGGCGTTGATGGCCTTGGTGCGCTTGATCATGTCCTGCGCGATCTCGAGGTTCTCGGCCAGCGGAACGGCCGAGCCGTCCCACATGTGGGACTGGAAGATCGGGTTGCGTCCGGCGCGGACCTCCTCCTCGGAGGCGGCGATGAGCGGCAGCACGAAGCTGTCGAGCGCGTCCTTCGGGCAGTGGTCGGTGTGCAGCGCGACGGTGATCGGGTAGTTCTTCGCGACCTCGGTGGCGAACTTGGCGAACGCGATGGCGCCCGCTGCGCGGTTCTTGACCGTCTGGCCGGCGAAGTAGTCGGCGCCTCCGGTGGTCACCTGGATGATGCCGTCGCTGCCGGCCTCCGTCAGGCCCTGGAGGACCGAGTTGATCGTCTGCGACGACGACACGTTGAACGCGGGATACGCGAATCCACCGGCCTTCGCCTTGTCGAGCATTTCTGCATATTGGTCCGGCGTGGCGATGGGCATTACAGCTCCTTGAAGTCGAAGTGTCGAACGAGTCTCATCATACCGAGCCGCCGGGAGCGGCCCCGGCCGGTGCCCGGCGTCCGGGCGGCGCGCATCCCGGGTGAACGTTCGTGCGCTTTCCGTGGCCGCGCGATGCCGCGCCGATACACTGGCAACGCCGATAAGCAGCGTCGACGCCGACGCACCGAATCCGTCCGGGAGGACCCATCATGATCAGCACTGACACCGCATCCCTCTACCTGCATCCAGACAGGAACCTGGCTATGGAGCTCGTCAGAGCGACGGAGGCTGCGGCCATCCGGGCCACCCCTTTCATCGGCCGGGGTGACAAGAACGCGGCGGACGGCGCGGCAGTGGATGCGATGCGCAAGTTCCTCGGAACGGTCAACTTCGACGGGCTCATCGTGATCGGCGAGGGCGAGAAGGACAACGCGCCGATGCTGTTCAACGGGGAGCATGTCGGCAACGGCCGGGGACCGGCGGTGGACATCGCGGTCGACCCGATCGACGGCACGTCGCTGACCGCCGCCGGACGCCAGAACGCGCTCTCGGTGATCGCGGTCTCCGACCGGGGGTCAATGCTGGATGCGTCAAGTGTCTTCTACATGGACAAGATCGTCACGGGGCCGGAGGGCTTCGGCGTGGTGGACCTGTCGCAGTCGATCGGGGACAACATCCGGGAGCTGGCGAAGGCGAAGGGCAAGCCGGTCGGCGAGGTGCGCGTCGCCGTGCTCGACCGTCCGCGTCACGAGGGACTGATCGAGGAGATCCGCGCGGCGGGCGCCGGGACCAGACTGATGCTCGACGGCGATGTGGCCGGCGGCATCAACGCGGCCCGCTACGAGTCGCGCATCGACATGTGCGTCGGCATCGGCGGCAGTCCGGAGGGCATCACCACCGCGTGCGCGATCAAGGCGCTCGGCGGCTTCATGCAGGGCAGGCTCGCTCCGAAGGACGACGCGGAGCGCGCGGGCGGCATCGCGGCCGGGCTCGACATGGACCGCATTTACGGCGCGGACGACCTGGTGAAGGGCGACAACACGTTCTTCGTCGCGACCGGCGTCACCGACGGCGGCCTCGTGGAGGGCGTCCGCCGCAAGGGCCCCATCATCCGGACCGAGTCCATTGTGCTGCGCTCGAAGTCGGGCACGATCCGCCGCGTGATCGCCGACCACCTCGCCGCCAAGTGGCTCGAGGCCGACCAGCTGTAGCCGGACGGGTCAGGCGGAGCGGCGCTCGGGGAGGGCCGGAGCGTCGGAGTCCTCGTCGTCGCCGAGTTCGGCGACGAGCTCGAAGGCGGTGAGCTCGCGGGGCGACTCCTCGATGCCCTCGAGGACGCCGATCATCTTGGACTCGTCCAGGGCGTTCAGCTTGCGAGCGGCCGGGAACACCTGGCGTTCGAACGAGCCGACGAAGCCGTTGTAGTCCTTGACCGTGCGTTCGAGCGAGCGGCCCAGCTTCTCGATGTGCGTCGCCGTGGTGGACAGGCGCGTGTAGAGCGTGCGGCTCAGGTCGAAGAGCTGCTTCGCCTCCTGGGTGAGCACATCCTGCTGCCAGCTGAAAGCCACCGTCTTCAGCACCGACCAGAGCGTGACCGGCGAGGCGAGGGCGACGCGCTTGCTGAACGCGAACTCCATGATCGAGGGGTCGGCTTCCATCGCCGACGACACCAGCGACTCGCTCGGGATGAACGCGATCACCAGCTCGGGGGAGGAGTCCAGGCCCGTCCAGTACGCCTTGTTGCCGAGGGCCGTGATGTGGTCGCGGACGGCCTTGACGTGCTGCTTGAGCAGCGCATCCCGTTGTGCGCCGTCTGCGCCGGTGGCGGTCGCCGGGATCTGGCTGGCCTCCAGGTAGGCGTTGAACGGCACCTTGGCGTCGAGCGCGATGGACTTGCCGCCGGGCAGGTGCACGATCATGTCCGGACGGCCTGCGCCCGACTCCGACTGGATGCTCGACTGCACGCTGAAGTCCACGCGCTCGATGAGCCCTGCCGCCTCGACAACGCTGCGCAGCTGGGTCTCTCCCCAGACGCCGCGCGTGCTGTTGGAGCGGAGCGCGGACGCCAGCGACTCCGCCGTGCTGCGCAGGCGCTCCTCCGACTCCGTGGCCGACTTGAGCTGCTGCGCGAGTTCGCCGTGCTGCTGGTTGCGCTGCGATTCGAGCTCGGCGACCTTCTTCTGCATGTCGCTCAGGCTTTCGCGCACCGGCGCGAGCGCCTGCAGGACCTTGCTCTCCGCGCGCTCCCGCTCGGTCTGCGCCTGCGCCTCGACCCGGTGCCGCTCGACCAGCTCGCGGTACTGCAGCTGGTGCGAGATGACCTGTTCGCGCAGCGAGTCCGCCGTGGCCTGAGTGGCCGCGAGATCCTGCCGGATCTCCGCCTGGACAGCCGCCTCCGCCGCGCGCAGCTCCGCAAGCTCTGCCGCGTGCCGTGCGGCGACGACCGCAGGGTCTTCCACCGGTGCGGAGGGCGCAACGGACTCTGCGCGGCGGCGCAGAAGCGTGGCGACGGCGTACCCGCCGACGCCGGCGCCGATGAGCAGGCCGGCGAGGAGTCCGAGGAGGAGGGAGAGGATGGGGTCCATGCTTCGAGTGTGACAGGGGCCTCCGACACTGGGAGGTTGCGCGCAGGGCACGCCGTGAATAGGCTGTCCATGTCACTATGTCAGGACATGAACCACGAAGGGCAGCCACCGAGGGATGACCACCACAGACAGCGCGGTCGGCACGGCAGAGCCGCCCTTCGACGTGCTCGCCATCGGCAGGGTCGGCGTCGACCTCTATCCGCTGCAAGACGGCGTCGGCCTCGAAGAGGTCAGCACCTTCGGCAAGTACCTCGGCGGCAGCGCGACGAACGTCACGGTCGCCGCAGCCCGGCACGGACGCCGCTCGGCCATCGTCACGCGCACGGGAGAAGACCCGCTCGGCCGCTACGTGAGCGCGGAGATCGCCAGGCTCGGCGTCGACAACCGCTTCGTCTCCACGGTGCCCCGCCTCAACACCCCGATCACGCTCTGCGAGATCTTCCCGCCGGACGACTTCCCGCTCTACTTCTACCGCGAGCCGATCGCGCCAGACCTGGTGATCGAGCCGTCCGAGCTCGACCTCGGCGCCATCCGGGATGCGCGCATCTTCTGGGCCACCGTCACCGGCCTGTCGAAGGAGCCGAGCCGTTCCTCCCACCACGCGGCATGGGATGCGCGGGGCCGCGCGCCGCTGACCGTCCTCGACCTCGACTACCGGCCGATGTTCTGGTCGTCGCCCGCCGAGGCCACCGCGGAGGTGTCCAGGGCGCTCGAGAAGGTGACGGTCGCCGTGGGAAACCGCGAGGAGTGCGAGATCGCCGTCGGCGAGTCCGACCCGCAGCGGGCTGCGGACGCGCTGCTCGATCGCGGGCTCGACCTCGCCGTGGTGAAGCAGGGCCCGCGCGGCGTGCTCGCGAAGACCAGGACGGAGACCGTGGAGGTCGAGCCGTTCCCCGTGCAGGTGGTCAACGGCCTCGGCGCGGGCGACGGCTTCGGCGGTGCGCTCTGCCACGGGCTGCTGGCCGGTTGGCCGCTGGAACAGGTCATCCGGTTCGCCAACGTCGCCGGAGCCATCGTCGCCAGCCGCCGCGAGTGCTCGACGGCCATGCCGACGACCGCGGAGGTCGACGCCCTGCTGGAGGGAGCATCCCGTGGCACCCGTTGACGGACCGATCAGCGCTGCGGACTTCGACAGGCTGCGCAGGATCAGGGCGGCGGAGCCGGCGAAGATCGCGGAGGCGCTCGCCGGCCGCCAGACCCGCGACCTGCTCACCGGCGACGAGCGCCTCTTCATCGTCGCCGCCGACCACCCGGCCCGCGGCGCGCTCGGCGTCGGCTCCGACCCGCGCGCGATGGCCGACCGCTACGACCTGCTGCAGCGCCTCGCCTCCGCACTGGAGCGCCCGGGCGTCGACGGCGTGCTCGGCACCCCGGACATCATCGAAGACCTGGCCGTCCTCGGACTCCTCGACGGCCGCATCGCGGTCGGCTCGATGAACCGCGGAGGGCTGCGCGGCGCCAGCTTCGAGATGGACGACCGTTTCACCGCCTACGACGTGGATGCGCTGGTCGCCGCCCGCCTCGACTTCGCCAAGCTGCTGGTGCGGATCAACCTCGCCGACGACGCCACGGCGGCGACACTGGCCGCCTCGGCCGACGCCGTCACCGCCGCGGCGGCCGCGCGCCTGCCGATCATGCTCGAACCGTTCATGAGCGCGTGGGAGGCAGGCCGGGTCGTCAACGACCTGTCGACGGATGCGGTCATCACGTCGGTGGCCATCGCATCCGGTCTCGGGGCCAGCTCGGCATACAGCTGGCTGAAGCTGCCGGTGGTCGACGACATGGCCGCGGTGATGTCGGCCACGACGCTGCCGACCCTGCTGCTCGGCGGCGATCCCGTGCCGGGAGCCAAGCCGGGCTCGGCGCACGACGCCTGGGCGGGCGCCATCGACCTGCCCGGTGTGAAGGGGCTGGTCGTCGGCCGCACCCTGCTCTACCCGGAGGACGGCGACGTGCCGTCCGCCGTCGACCGGGCGGCCGCCATCGTGCACTGACCGTCACCTCACACGCACCGCACCACCGGCACCACCCCGCAGGCCCAGCACCACCCAGCACCACCCCGGCACAGCGTCCGGCCACGAACCATCCGCGAAGGAGCACCAGCACCATGTCAGACACCGAGCTTCCCGTCATCCCGCACTACATCGGCGGGCGGCGCACGCCCAGTACCAGCGGGCGGCTCGCGCCGGTCTACGATCCGGCGGTCGGGAAGGCGAGCGCGCACGTCGGTCTGGCGGACGAGGCGGAGGTCTCCGCGGCGATCGAGTCCGCTGCCGCGGCGTTCCCGGGCTGGCGCGACACCTCGATGGCGCGGCGTCAGCAGGTCATGTTCGCGTTCCGCGAGCTGCTGAACGCCCGCAAGGGCGACCTTGCGGAGATCGTGACCAGCGAGCACGGCAAGGTCGTCTCCGACGCCCTCGGCGAGATCACCCGCGGGCTCGAAGTGGTGGAGCTCGCCACCGGGTTCCCGCACCTGATCAAGGGCGAGCACTCCGAGAACGTGTCGACCGGCGTCGACGTGTATTCGCTCAAGCAGCCGCTCGGCGTCGTCGGCATCGTGAGCCCGTTCAACTTCCCGGCGATGGTCCCTCTCTGGTTCCTGCCGGTGGCCATCGCGGCCGGCAACGCGGTGGTGCTCAAGCCGAGCGAGAAGGACCCGTCGGCCGCGGTCTGGCTCGCCGAGCTGTTCACCGAGGCGGGACTTCCGGACGGCGTCTTCACGGTGCTGCAGGGCGACAAGGTCGCCGTCGACGGCCTGCTCGAACATCCGGAGGTGCAGGCCATCTCGTTCGTCGGCTCCACGCCGATCGCCCGCTATATCTACGAGACCGCGGCCAGGAACGGCAAGCGCGTCCAGGCTCTCGGCGGCGCCAAGAACCACATGCTCGTGCTCCCGGATGCGGACCTCGACCTGGTCGCGGACGCTGCGGTCAACGCCGGTTTCGGGTCGGCGGGCGAGCGCTGCATGGCGATCAGCGTCGTCGTGGCCGTCGAACCCGTCGCCGACGACCTCATCGCCAAGGTGAAGGAGCGCGTGGCCGGCCTGCGCGTGGGAGACGGCCGCCGCAACTGCGACATGGGACCGCTCATCACGCGCGAGCACCGCGACAAGGTCGCGTCGTACATCGACGTCGCCATCGCGGATGGCGCCGACGTGGTCATCGACGGTCGCGGCATCGAGGTCGACGGCGCAGCGGACGGGTTCTGGCTGGGACCGACGCTGATCGACCGGGTGAGCCGCACCTCCCGGGTGTACACCGAGGAGATCTTCGGCCCGGTGCTGTCGGTGGTGCGCGTCGCCAGCTACGAGGAGGGCGTCGAGCTGATCAACTCCGGGGCGTTCGGAAACGGCACGGCGATCTTCACCAACGACGGGGGAGCGGCGCGCCGGTTCCAGAACGAGGTGCAGGTCGGCATGATCGGGATCAACGTGCCCATCCCCGTGCCGGTGGCGTACTACTCGTTCGGCGGGTGGAAGCAGTCGCTGTTCGGGGACGCGAAAGCGTACGGTGTGCACGGCTTCGACTTCTTCACCAGGGAGAAAGCCGTCACCAGCCGCTGGCTCGACCCGAGCCACGGCGGCATCAACCTCGGATTCCCGCAGACCAAGTAGGAGCAGCGATGCGCAACGGCAGTGAGTGGGTCTACGGCCCCGGCGACCTCGCGGAGGACGGCTGGGAGTCGGTGGTGGATGCGCGCATCCCGGGCTGGCAGCACACCGGCCTGCGTGTCGCCGCGCTCGACGGCGGCACCGTCGCGCTCGCCGCGGGCGACGTGGAGCGGATGATCGTGCCGCTGGCGGGCTCGTTCACGGTCGAGTACGAGGAGCCGAGGGCCGAGCGGGCGACGCAGAGGCTGGCCGGGCGTGCATCGGTGTTCGACGGTCCGACGGATGTGCTCTACCTCGGCGCGGGAACGGCGGCGACCATCGGCGGGCACGGTCGGGTCGCGGTGGCCGAGGCGGTGACGGCGGCCGGCGCAGGGTCGGGCGCTGCAACGGGCGCCGCGGAGCGTCGCGCTGCCGCGTACCTTCCGGCGTCTGCGGTTCCCGTCGAGCTGCGCGGCGGAGGACAGTCGAGCCGCCAGGTGCACAATTTCGGGGTGCCCGGGGCTCTGGATGCGGCCACGCTGATCGCCTGCGAGGTGATCACGCCGGCGGGCAACTGGTCCTCCTACCCGCCGCACAAGCACGACGAGCACCGGCCGGGCGTCGAATCCCGGCTGGAAGAGATCTACTACTTCGAGACGGCGGTGACGCGCGGGGTGGATGCGCCGGCAACCGCTGCGCCGTTCGGCGTGTTCGCGACGTATTCGTCGGGGGAGCGGCCGATCGCCATCGACGCCCGCGTGAGTAGCGGGGACATCGCACTCGTGCCGCACGGATACCACGGTCCGGCGGTCGCCGCGCCCGGCTACGACCTTTACTACCTCAACGTGATGGCCGGCCCGGATGCGGAACGCTCCTGGCTGATCACCGACGACCCGGCGCACGGATGGGTGCGCCAGACCTGGGAGGCGGAGGGGATGGATGCGCGGCTTCCGTATCTGCCGGATCGCGCCGCATCCACCGCACCCGAGCCCACCGCATCCACCACCGCATCCACCACCGCATCCACCGAAGGAGCAGCCCTGTGAGCGGCACCAAGCGCATGACCGTGAGCCAGGCGATCGTCGAGTTCCTGGCCCACCAGTGGACCGTCGACGGCGACCATCGCGAACGCACGATCGCCGGCACCTTCGGCATCTTCGGGCACGGCAACGTGGCGGGGATCGGGCAGGCGCTCAAGCAGTATTCCGTGCAGGACCCGGCGTTGATGCCGTACCACCAGGCGCGCAACGAGCAGGCGATGGTGCACGAAGCCGTCGGGTACTCACGCCTGCGGAGGCGGAGGGGAACCTTCGCCTGTGCCGCGTCCGTCGGGCCCGGCGCGACCAACATGCTCACCGGGGCAGCGCTCGCCACCACCAACCGGCTGCCCGTGCTGCTGCTCCCGTCCGACACCTTCGCCACCCGTGTGGCCGACCCCGTGCTGCAGCAGTTGGAACTCCCGCACGACGCCTCGATGAGCGTCAACGACGCGTTCAAGCCGCTGTCGCGCTTCTTCGACAGGATCGTGCGCCCCGAGCAGCTGTTCTCCGCCGCCCTCGGCGCCATGCGGGTGCTGACCGATCCGGTCGAGACCGGCGCCGTCACCATCGCGCTGCCGGAGGACGTGCAGGCGGAGGCGCTGGACGTCCCGCTGGAGTTCCTGGCCGACCGGGAGTGGCACGTGCGCCGCCCCGTGCCGGAGCGCGGTGCGCTCGACCGCGCCGTCGAGGCCATCGCCGCCGCCGAGCGGCCGATCATCGTCGCGGGCGGAGGCGTGATCTACTCCGACGCGGCCGCCGAGCTGCGCGCGTTCGCCGAGGCGACGGGCATCCCGGTCGGCACCACGCAGGCCGGAGGCGGCGCGATCGCCTGGGACCACCCGCTGTCGCTCGGCAGCATCGGCTCCACCGGCACGTCTGCCGCCAACCGGCTCGCCGCGCAGGCCGACCTGGTGATCGGGATCGGCACGCGCTACAGCGACTTCACCACCGCATCCCGCACGGCCTTCGCCAGGGACGGGGTGCGTTTCGTCAACGTCAACGTGGCGTCGTTCGACGCGTACAAGCACGGGTCGACGCTTCCCGTGATCGCCGACGCCCGCGAGGCGCTCGTCGCCCTCCGCGACGCGCTCGCCGGCTTCGCAACGCCGTCCGGCTACCGCGACGAGATCGCGCGCGAGAAGCGGGCCTGGGATGCGCTGGTCGACGAGAGCTTCGTCGACCGCCGGCTCGACCGTCCGTCGCAGACCGAGATCATCGGCGCGGTCAACGCCGCGAGCGACCCCCGGGATGTGGTGGTCTGCGCCGCCGGCTCGCTGCCGGGCGACCTGCACAAGCTGTGGCGGGTGCGCGACGACCTCGGCTACCACGTCGAGTACGCGTTCTCGTGCATGGGCTACGAGATCGCCGGAGGGATGGGCGCCAAGCGTGGCGCAGGCGACCGCGACGTGATCGTGATGGTCGGCGACGGGTCGTACCTGATGATGCACACCGAGCTGGTGAGCGCGGTGGCGGAGGGCGTGAAGATCATCGTCGTGCTCATCCAGAACCACGGCTACGCCTCTATCGGGCACCTCAGCGACACGGTCGGATCGCAGCGCTACGGCACGCGGTACCGGTTCCGCGATGACGCGGCGAACGCGTTCGACGACGGTCCGGCACTCCCGGTCGACCTCGCCGCGAACGCCGCCAGTCTCGGTGTCGACGTGATCCGGGTCGAGCCGAGCGCGAACGCGATCGCCGACCTCACGGCGGCAGTCGCGCAGGGCAAGGCGGCGAGCGGACCGACCCTCATCCACATCAACAGCGACCCCCTGCTGTTCTCGCCGGACGGCGAAGGCTGGTGGGACGTGCCCGTGGCGGAGGCGTCCGAGCTCGACAGCACCCGCGCAGCGCGCGATGCGTACGACGAGCAGAAGGCGCGGCAGCGGCCCTACGTCGGCTGAGGCGCTCCCAGAACATCCCGAGCAGCCAGAACATCCCGAGCAACACGAGGAGAACGATGACAGACAGCACCGCCGCCCTGCGGATCGGCACCGCCCCGGACTCGTGGGGCGTCTGGTTCGCCGATGACCCGAAGCAGATTCCGTGGCAGCGCTTCCTCGACGAGGTGGTCGCCTCCGGCTACACCTGGATCGAGCTCGGGCCGTACGGCTACCTGCCCACCGACCCGCACCAGTTGGAGGACGAACTCGGCTCGCGCGGACTGAAGCTGTCCGCCGGAACGGTGTTCACCGGCTTCCACAAGGGGGAGGACCAGTGGCAGCGGGCGTGGGATCAGGCGCTGCAGGTCGCCGGGCTCGCCACAGCGCTCGGCGCAGAGCACCTCGTCGTGATCCCGGATCTGTGGCGCAGCGACGCCACCGAGGAGGTCCTCGAGAACCGCACGCTCGACGACGAGCAGTGGGCGAAGCTCGCCGCCGGCCACGACAAGCTCGGCAAGGCGCTGCTCGAAGAGTTCGGGATGCATCAGCAGTTCCACTCGCACGCCGACAGCCACGTCGGAACGTACGGCGAGGTCGAGCGGTTCCTCACGGAGACCGACGCCGCGTACACGAACCTGTGCCTCGACACCGGGCATTTCTCCTACTACCTCGGCGACAACCTGAAGCTCATCCGGGCGTACCCGGAGCGCATCGGCTACCTGCACCTCAAGCAGGTGGACACCGACATCCTCGCCGACGTGCTGAAGAACGACGTGCCGTTCGCCACGGCGGTCGCCCGCGGGGTCATGACGGAGCCGCCGGCCGGCGTGCCCGACTTCGCGCCGATCATCGAAGCCGTCAGCGCCATCGACCAGAACATCTTCGCCATCGTCGAGCAGGACATGTACGGCACCGACATCGAGCGTCCGTACCCGATCGCGAAACGCACCCGCGAGCACATCTTCGGATGCACGCGGCACGCCAGGCAGGACTGACCCCCACCCGCGCGGCCGAAGGCACACACGCTCCACCCACACCGCTCACCGCACCACCGAAAGAGACCAGCATGACCACAGAACCGCTCCGGATCGCCGTCGTCGGCGCCGGGATCATGGGCTCCGACCACATCAGCCGCATCGCCGGGCGCATCACCGGCGCCGAGGTCGCGGCCGTCGTCGAGCCGGACGCCACACGGGCAGCGGCCGCCGCGGCGGGAGCGCCCGGTGCCGTCACGCGCAGCCGCGTCGAAGACGCCCTCGAACACGACGACATCGACGCCGTCATCATCGCGACGCCCGGACCGTTCCACGAATCCGTGCTGCTGCCGGCGCTCGACGCCGGGGTGGACATTCTGTGCGAGAAGCCGCTGACGCCGGACTCCGAATCGTCGCTGCGCATCCTGGAGGCCGAGCAGAAGACGGACCGTCCGCGCATCCAGGTGGGGTTCATGCGGCGGTTCGACGAGGAATACCTGCAGCTGAAGGCCCTCATCGACTCCGGCGACGCCGGCGCGCTGCTCGCGCTGCACTGCGCGCACCGCAACCCGTCGACACCTCCCGGGTACACCGAGACCATGCTGATCACCGATTCCGTGGTGCACGAGATCGACGTCGTCCCGTGGCTGGTGGGGGAGCCGATCGCGGCCGTCGAGGTGCGGAAGCCGCGGCGGAACTCGCTCGCTCCCGAGGGACTACGCGAGCCGCAGCTGGTGCTGCTGGAGACCGCATCCGGTGTGCTGGCGGACGTGGAGATCAGCGTGAACATCCAGTTCGGCTACCAGGTGACCACGGATGCCGTGTTCGAGCGCAGCGTCGCCGAGATCGGACGCACGTCGGGCATCGCCCGCTATGTGGACGGAGCGTTCCGCCAGGCCGAGCACCCGTCGTACACGACGCGGTTCGCTCGTGCGTACGATACCGAGGTGCAGCGGTGGGTGGATGCGGTGCGCCGCGGCACGATCGACGGACCGAGCGCCTGGGACGGCTACCTCGCCGCCGCCGTCTGCGAAGCGGGCGTGTCCGCGCAGGCCTCCGGGAAGCGGGTCGAGGTCAGCTACGTGCCGCGTCCCGCGTTCTACGCCTAGGCGACCCAGCACCGAGAAACCAGTAACTGCCGCGCATCCGGGGGATGCGCGGCAGTTGTTGGTTTCGTGCTGCTCGGCGTTCGTGCTGCTCGGCGTTCGCGCTGCTCAGCGCCGGAGCTGGAAGTCGCGTTCGAGGGCTTCGAGGGAACGGCCGCGGGTCTCCGGAAGGCAGAGCTTCACGAAGACGACACCGCCGATGCCCACCGCGAAGAACAGGAAGAACGTGGTCGAAATGCCCAGCGCATCCACCAGCTGCGGAAACAGGAAGCCGACCAGGAAGTTCGTCAGCCAGAGCACCAGCGCGGCCAGGCCGAAGGCGAAGCCCCGGATGCGCGCGGGGAAGATCTCGGCCAGCAGCAGCCAGGTGACCGGCGACACGGCGCCCTGCTGGAACGCCAGGAACGTGATCGTGAGGCCGAGCACCACGAACGGAAGGGCGGGGGAGCCGTCCAGTGCGCTCGAGAAGACACCGACCAGGAGGAGCGAGACGGTCGTGCCGACGAGTCCGGTGAGCAGCATCGGGCGGCGCCCGACCTTGCCGAGGAGCCAGATGCCGACGAACGTGGCGAGCACCGAGATGACGCCGTTCGCGATCTGGCCGACCAGCGCGGCCTGCTGGTCGAAGCCCGCCAGCTGCAGGATCTGCACGCCGTAGTACATGATCGAATTGACGCCGGTGAGCTGCTGCACCATCGCGACACCGATGCCGATCAGGAAGATGCGGCGCACCCACGGCACGGCCAGTTCGGAGAACGCGGAGCGCCGGGGAGCGGTGCCCGGAGTCTGCGGGGCGGCGTGCGCCTGGATCTCGTCGAACTCGGACGATGCCTCGTCGGCCTCGCGGACGCGCCGCAGGGCGGCGAGTCCCTCGGAGAAGCGGCCGTGCAGGATGAGCCAGCGCGGGCTCTCCGGGAGCACGAGCATCCCGAAGTAGAGGACGACGGCCGGGATGGACGCGACGGCGAGCATCCAGCGCCAGACGCCGTCGTTGTCGGGGAAGACGGACGCGATCAGCGCGTTGACGGTGAATGCGGCGAGCTGGCCGCTGACGATCATCAGCTCGTTCTGGGTGACCAGCCGGCCGCGGCGTGCGGCGGGCGACATCTCGGCCAGGTACAGCGGGACGGTCACGGATGCGCCGCCAACGGCGATGCCGAGGACGAAGCGCGTGGTGACCAGGACGGCGATGCTCGGCGCGACCGCGCAGCCGACCGCCGCGACGAAGAACACCGCGGCCAGCCAGAGGAGAAGCGTGCGCCGGCCTCTGCGGTCGGCGATGCGGCCTCCGGCGAACGATCCGAGCGCGGCACCGACGAGGAGCGACGACACGACGATGCCCTCCTGCAGCGGCGTGAGCGCGGCGTCGGCGAACCGCATGAACGGCAGGGCGCCGCTGATGACCCCGGTGTCGTAGCCGAACAGCAGGCCGCCGAAGGTGGACAGGACGGTCACGGTGCGGAGGTAGCGGCGGCTTGGCGACGGCAGCCCGCCTCCTGCTCTGGGCGATGCGGTGGACGTTGATGGTTCTGACACGGGCGCTCCCTTGCGTTGTGGTGCTTTGTCAGGACATTATTACGTCAGTTCTGAAGTGTTAGCAAGGGAGTGGTCAGATGTATACCACTGCGGATAAATATGCTGGCTGTTAGGGAAATCGGGCGCGCGGACGAGATGCCAGTATCTGTCGCGCATCCCGGGCGTTTCGCGACAGTTAGTGGCATCTCGGCGGCGGGGCGGGGGTGGCCGGAGACGGACGCCGGCGGCCAGCGGCCTACTTGTCGACGAGGGTGATCTCGAAGGAGTAGAGGTCGGGGCGGTAGCAGTGGTGTCCGAACTCGACGGCCCTGCCGGAGTTGTCGTAGGCGGTGCGGTCCATGCTGAGCACCGGTCCGCCCTCGTCGATCTCCAGCAGCGTGCTCTCCTCCGCGGATGCGCGGCGCGCGCCGATCCGCTGGCGGGCGACGCGCATGGTCGTGCCGCGCCCGCGCATCAGCTGGTAGAGGCCGTGGGCGGCCAGGTCGGCCTCGGTGATGTCGACGAAGTCGGACGGGAGGTAGTTCTCCAGCACGCCGACGGGCACGCCGTCGGCGCTGCGCACCCTGCGCAGGTGCAGGACGGGACTGGACGCGTCGAGGTTGAGGAGTTCCCCGATCCGGGCGCCGGCCGGGATGACCTCGTGCAGCAGCAGCGTGGTCTCCGGATGTTTGCCGTCGCGGGCGAGGTCGTCGTAGAGGCTGGTCAGCTCCACTTTCCGGGTGACCGGGCCGTGCACGACCTGGGTGCCGATGCCGCGGCGGCGTACGACGAGGCCCTTATCGACCAGTTCCTGGATGGCGCGGCGGACGGTGGGCCGTGACAGGCCGAGGCGCTCGCCGAGCGCGATCTCGTTCTCCAGCCGGGATCCCGGGGGCAGTTCGCCGTCGACGATGGCGTTCTCGATCCGGGTGGCCACCTGGAAGTAGAGCGGAACGGGGCCGGCATGGTCGAGGTCCATGAAGAGGTGCTGCGGGAGGGAGCCGTCGCTCTGGGGCACCGAAACCTCGATCATGTCAGGACAAATGGGTTGGTCCGACATTAGCACCAGCGGGCCGGCGCGGCAGGGTCAGGCGGCCTGCGGGGTGCCGATCCGGCCGAGGCGGGAGCCCGTGCTCGCGGCGAGCTCGTCAATGGTGGCCGCGCCGTGACGGCGGGCTGCGTGCACGATGATCGCGGCGCACGCTTCGGCGTCGGCGAGGGCGTCGTGGTGATGGAAGTCCTCGAATCCGGCGGCCATCGCGGCGACCGGGAGGCGGTAGGAGTCGAGCGTGTAGGTCCTGCGGGCGACTTGCAGGCTGCAGAGGTAGCTGTAGTCGGGGCAGGCGACGGCGGTGGCGGTGCACGCTGCGCGGATCACGCCCATGTCGAAACCGGCGTTGTGGGCGACGAGGTAGTCGTCCTCCGCGAACGCGATCAGGTCGGGAAGCTGGTCGATCCACCCGGCGGCGCCGACGACGTCCTCGGCGCGGATGCCGTGGATGCGCGTGTTCCACTCCTGGAAGAAGTCGTGTCCCATCGGCGGCTGGATGAGCCACCCCACCCGGTCGACCACCTTGCCGTCCCGCACCTTGATCAGCCCGACGGAGCAGGCGGACGCCGCACTCCCGTTCGCGGTCTCGAAGTCGATAGCGGTGAAGTCCAGTGGCACGGGAACATGCTCGCACGGCCCACCGACGCCGCCGGGATGCACGGGCGGTGTGCCGCGGATGCGTGCGGTCGTTGGGCACGCATCCACTGGCCGGATGCGCGGTGCCCACCCGCGCATCCACCGTCGCGGCGCGCGTAGCATCGGCAGCATGTACGAACGGAACGACCACGACGCCCACGCCCGCTCGTTCGACCTCGCCGCCGACGTCTACGACGCAGCGCGGCCCGGCTACCCGGCCGAGGCGGTCTCGTGGCTGATCGGCGACGCGAGCGGTCCGGTGATCGACCTCGGCGCCGGCACGGGCAAGCTCACCTCCGCCGTCATGCAGCGCGGGTTCGAGGTCACGGCGGTCGACCCGTCGCCGGAGATGCTGCGCGTGCTCGGGGAGCGCATCCCGGGCGTCGGCGTGCGGCTGGGGACGGGGGAGAGCATTCCGGCGGACGACGATTCGGCCGGGCTGGTGCTGTCCGCGCAGGCGTGGCACTGGGTGGATCCGGAGCGTGCCGTGCCCGAGGTGGCGCGCGTGCTGCGGCCGGGAGGGGCGCTCGGGCTGGTGTGGAACTTCCGCGACGAGACCGTCGACTGGGTGCGGCAGCTCGGCGAGCTGATGGACACCGGCGCCGCGTACGCAAGCGACGAGGTGGAGCCGGTGGTCGGCGCGCCGTTCGGGCCGCTCGACACGCACGAGGTGCGCTGGGTGCAGCCGATGACGGTCGACGGGATGCTCGACCTGGCCAGGTCGCGCAGTTACTTCATCACCAAGGATGCGGACACCCAGGCGGCGGTGATCGGCTCGCTGCGCAGGCTTGCGGCCGAGCATCCGGAGCTGGCCGGGCGGGAGACGTTCGAGCTGCCGTACGTCACGAAGTGCTACCGGGCGGTGCTCGCGGGCTGAGGG
>NZ_NCSR01000030.1:0-34951 GCF_002105485.1 Leifsonia sp. NCR5 | reverse complement strand
CCGCAGACCCCCGCAGAGACCAAGGCCCGCTCCCGCTGGTTCACCCGCCCGATCAGCATCGCGGCAGCCGCGGCGGCCGCCGTCGTGCTCTTCCTCGGCGGCACCTTCCTCGGCAGCTCGCTGGCCGGCAACAACTCGTTCCAGCAGCAGCAGGCGTCCGCGCTCGCCCAGATCAACGCGGCCCCGGATGCGCAGCGCGCAACAGCGGACGTCTCCGGCGGAGGAACGGCCACCCTCGTCTGGTCGGGCAAGCTCGGCAAGTCGGCGCTGGTCGCGAACGACCTCCCGGCCCTTCCCAGCGACAAGACCTACGAACTCTGGTACATCCGCGGCGGTGAGGCCACCCCGGCCGGCACCATGAAGCCCGCGGACACCGGCTCCACCTGGCGCGTGCTCACCGGCACGATGCAGGCGGGGGACACCGTCGGCGTCACGGTCGAGCCGCGCGGCGGTTCGGACCAGCCGACCACGAGCCCCATCGTCGCCATCAGCTCTTAACGCGATCGACTCCGAAGCTGTTCACTCGCCACGCCGGGTGGCACCGTGAATAACGTCGGAGTCGAATGCGTCGCTGCCTGAGCGATGCAGCCGATCCAGCCGGATCAGCCGAAGCGGCCGGAGACGTAGTCCTCTGTCGCCTGGACGCTCGGGTTCGAGAAGATCATGTTGGTGTCGTTGTACTCGATCAGCTTGCCCGGCTTGCCGGTGCCTGCGATGTTGAAGAACGCGGTGCGGTCGGAGACGCGCGAGGCCTGCTGCATGTTGTGGGTCACGATCACGATCGTGTAGTCGTTCTTCAGCTCTTCGATCAGGTCCTCGATGGCGAGGGTCGAGATCGGGTCGAGCGCGGAGCACGGCTCGTCCATCAGCAGCACGTCGGGGGAGACCGCGATGGCGCGGGCGATGCAGAGACGCTGCTGCTGGCCGCCGGAGAGGCCGGAGCCCGGCAGGTTGAGACGGTCCTTCACCTCGTTCCAGAGGTTCGCTCCGCGCAGCGAGCTCTCGACCAGTTCGTCGGCCTCCGGCTTCGCCATCCGGCGGTTGTTGAGCTTCACCCCGGCCAGCACGTTCTCGCGGATCGACATGGTCGGGAACGGGTTCGGCCGCTGGAACACCATGCCGACCTGGCGGCGCACCAGCACGGGGTCGACGCCGGGGCCGTAGAGGTTGTTGCCGTCGATGGCCACCTCGCCCTCGACGTACGCGCCGGGGATCACCTCGTGCATCCGGTTGAGGGTGCGGAGGAACGTGGACTTGCCGCAGCCGGACGGGCCGATGAATGCAGTGACGGTGCGGGGCTCGATGGTGAGCGAGACACCCTCGACCGCCTTGAAGTTGCCGTAGAAGACGTTGAGGTCGTTGACTTCGATGCGCTTGGACACAGGTTTCCTTGGGTTCGGGTGGACGCGGTCAGCGACCGTACTTGGGGGCGAAGACTTTGGCGATGATGCGGCCGATCAGGTTGAGCAGCATCACGATGATGATCAGGGTGAGGGCGCCGGCCCACGCCCGCTCGACGGAGGCGTCGGCGTGCAGCCCGGCCGCCTGCGTGTACTGCGTGTACACGAACACCGGGAGCGTCATCATCCTGTCGGAGAAGAGGTCGTAGTTCATGCTCGTGGTGAAGCCGGCCACGATGAGCAGTGGAGCGGTCTCGCCGATGACGCGGGCGATGGCGAGCATGATGCCTGTGGAGAGACCGGCGAGCGAGGTCGGCAGCACGATCTTGAGGACGGTCAGCCACTTCGGGACACCGAGCGCGTACGACGCCTCGCGCAGCTCGTTGGGCACCAGGCGCAGGATCTCCTCGCTGGACCGCACGACCACCGGGATCATCAGCACCGACAGCGCGATGGACCCCATGAAGCCGCTGCGCACGCCCGGCCCGAAGAAGAGGGCGAACAGCGCGTACGCGAACAGACCGGCGACGATCGACGGGATGCCCGTCATCACGTCGACGAAGAACGTGATGCCGCGGGCGAGCATCCCGCGGCCGTACTCGACGAGGTAGATGGAGGTGAGGAGTCCGATCGGCACCGAGATGACCGCGGCCATCAGCGTGACGAGCAGCGTTCCGACGATGGCGTGCAGCGCACCGCCGCCCACGCCGATCACGTTGCGCATCGACTCGGAGAAGAACTGGATGTCGAACCGCGCGAGGCCGGAGCTGATCACGGTCCACATCAGCGAGATGAGGGGGAGCAGCGCGATGATGAACGCGGTGGCGACGAGCGACGTGACGAGCCGGTCGGTCGCCTTGCGGACTCCTTCGACCAGCAGCGATGTCGTGTAGATCACGACGTCGAACAGCACGGTTCCGAAGAAGATCGCGCCGACGATGTTGAATCCCTTGGTCGCGCCGCTCGCGGCGAGGATCGCGAAGATCGCGATGAAGACGACCCAGGAGCCGACCAGCATCATCCACGCCGAGCCGCGCGGCAGCTTCCCGGCGGTGAGCGAGTTGGCCATCGGCCTGGTGAGTGGAGCGGAGGTGGTGGCGGTCATCAGTTCGCTCCAGAGAAGGCCTTGCGGCGGCTGACGATGTAGCGGGCGAGCATGTTGATCAGGAGGGTGACGACGAACAGCACCAGACCGGATGCGATCAGTGCGTTGGTCGAGAGTCCGGTCGCCTCGGGGAACTGCAGGGCGATGTTGGCGGCGATCGTGTTCGGACTTTGCGCCTGCAGCACCGCGAACTTCACGATGAGTGCCGGGGACAGCACCATCGCGATGGCGAGCGTCTCGCCGAGGGCGCGGCCGAGGCCGAGCATGATCGCCGAGATGATGCCGGAGCGGGCGAACGGGAGAACGGCCATCTTGACCATCTCCCAGCGGGTCGCGCCGAGCGCGAGCGCCGCCTCCTCGTGCAAGCGAGGGGTCTGCAGGAAGATCTCGCGGCAGATCGCGGTCATGATCGGGATGACCATGACGGCGAGGACGATCGCCGCGGTGAGGATGGTGCGGCCGGTCCCGGAGACGGGCGGAGCGAAGAGCGGGAACCAGCCCAGGTTGTCGCCGAGCCAGAGGTAGAACGGCTGGACGAACGGCGCGAGCGTCGCGATGCCCCAGAGGCCGAAGACCACGGAGGGGACGGCGGCGAGCAGGTCGATGATGTATCCGAGCGTCTGCGCGACACGGCGGGGCGCGTAGTGCGAGATGAAGAGCGCGATGCCGATGGAGAGCGGCGTGGCGATGAGCAGCGCGATGATCGCGGCCCAGATGGTGCCGAAGACGAGCGGCCACACCCACGACCAGAAGTTGGTGGCGTTGTTGGGCAGCTCGCCGGTCTTCGCGAACAGGGCGGGGATGCTCTGCACGATCAGGAAGAGCGCGACAGCCGCGAGCACCGCGAGGATGAGCGAGCCGGCGACGATGGTGCTGGTGGAGAAAACGCGGTCGCCGAGGCGGGTCTTCGCCTTCGGCCTGATGGCGCCTACGGTTCCGGCGGTCATTCCTGCCATTCTTTCGTCACGGCCCAGCTTGTCATCTGGCTCTCACTTTCGGGTGGTGAGGATGCGCCACTCGGCCTGGGCGCGACGCCCAGGCCGAGTGGCACTGTCATTACTTGATGGTGGCGACGGCCTTGCTCACCTTGGAGGCGAGGTCGGACGACAGCGGGGCGGAGCCGGCCTGCTCAGCGGCGGCCTTCTGAGCGTCGCTGCTGACGATGTAGTCGACGTAGCCCTTCACGAGGTCGGCCTTGGCGGAGTCCTTGTACTCCTGGCAGGCGATCACGTAGGAGACGAGCACCAGCGGCCATGCGCCCTTGGTGGTGTCCTTGCGGTCGATCTGGATGGCCAGGTCGTTGGTCTCGCGGCCCGAGGCGATCGGGGAGGCGGCGACGACTGCTGCCGCGCCGTCCGCGCTGATCTTCTCGAAGTTGTCGCCCACCTTGAGCTGCGCGATGCTGAGGCCGGCCGAACCGGACTCGTCGATGTAGGTGATCGAGTTCTTCGCGTTCTTCGTGGCGTCAGCGACACCGGAGGTGCCCTTGGCCGCGTCGCCCACCTGGAACGGGAAGGTCTGCGCTGCCGGCTTCGTCCACACCTCGGGAGCGTTCGCCGCGAGGTAGTCGGTGAAGTTCTGGGTGGTGCCCGAGTCGTCGGAGCGGTGCACGACGGTGATCGGTGCCGACGGGAGCGTCGCGCCCGAGTTCAGCGCCTTGATCTTGGCGTCGTCCCAGGTGGTGATCGCACCGGAGAAGATGCCGGCGATGGTCGCGGCGTCCAGCTTCAGGTCCTTGAGGCCGTCGACGTTGTACGCGATGGCGATCGGGGAGATGTAGACGGGGAGGTCGATGCCCTTGGAGCCCGCTGCGCACCCGGCGAAGGTGCCGGCGAGCTCGGTGTCCTTGAGGGCGGCGTCCGAGCCGGCGAAGTCTGCAGCACCCGAGATGAAGCTGGTGCGGCCGGCGCCGGAACCCTGCGGATCGTAGTTGATGGTGACCTTGGGGTTGGCGGTCTGGAAGCCGGCAGCCCACACGGTCTGGGCGGCGCCCTGGGCGGACGAGCCGATGCCGTTGAGGGTGCCGGAGAGGTTCGACGGCTTCGCCGTCGTCGTCGCCGGGGTGCTGCCCTCGTTCGACGCGCAGGCGGTCAGTGAGATGGCGACGGCGGCCAGGATGGCCAGAGGAGCGCCAACACGCTTGAGATTCACAGTTGTCCCTTCCGGGGAATCAGTAACAACAGGACGGGGCCGGTGCGACCCGCCAGCGACGCTATTCCCGGTGTCTGTCCAGAGTCCCCCGCAGCGGTAAACGGGAGGTTAACGAGGGGTGTGCTCTTGGGGGCGTCTGGCGCCGATTCCGGACGGACGTCGCCGGCCCCGAAGGACAGGTAATGAATTTCACACCTTAGACGTTTAGTCTTTGTTGTGAGATGTTGCGCTCGCTCCTGTGGTGCCCTTCGCCAACGACCGCCCATCTCGGAAGGAACACCTCATGGGCAGACGCTCGGCTTCACCGCGGCCGCGGAGGCGAAGGCGCAGGCTTTCGCGCGGCGCCACGATCGCACTTTGGATGGGCGGGGGCTTCGTCGGCCTGCTCGGCGCGCTCGCCGTCGCGGTCCTCGTCTTCGCGCTGAGCCTGTCCAGCGCGATCAGCTCCAACATCACCACGCTGTCGTCCTCCGAGGCGTTCCCGAAGGAGGAGACGCGGCCGGCGCCGTCGGAGAACGGCAGCCGTACCATCCTGCTGCTCGGCTCGGACGCGCGCGGGGCGGTGTCGGCCGTGGCCGATCAGGATCCGGACAACCAGCGCTCCGACGTGATGATGGTCGTGCGCATCGACGCCGACCGGAAGAACGTCGAAGTGATGTCGGTGCTGAGGGACAGCTGGATCGAGATCCCCGGTCATGGCAGGGCGAAGGCCAACGCCGCGTATTCGTGGGGCGGCGCTCCGCTCGCCGTCGCGACCGTCGAGAACCTGCTGGGCGTGCGCATCGACCATGTCGCCCTGATCGGCTTCGACGGGTTCGCCGACATGACGAATGCGCTCGGCGGCATCACCGTCGACAACGCCGTGCCGTTCACCAGGGACGGATTCGACTACGTCGCAGGAGCCAACAGGCTGAACGGAGCGCAGGCGCTCGAGTTCGTGCGCGAGCGATACTCGTTCACCGACGGGGACTACCAGCGGGCGCGAAACCAGCAGGAGTTCCTCCGCGCCATCGCCACCCAGGCCATCAGCGCGAACACGCTCTCCAACCCGGAGCGGATCTTCTCGTTCACGACGGCCGTGACCAGACACCTCGCTGTGGATGAGTCGTTCACCACGCAGGCCATGTTCGAGCTCGGCGTGAGCCTCCGCGACGTGCGCCCGGCGAACATCCACTTCTTCACCCTGCCGACGGTGGGCACGGGGATGGAGGGCGACCAGTCTGTCGTCCACCTGGACGAGGGTGCGCTGCCGGCCATCCGGGATGCGCTCCGCACCGACACCCTCGACGAGTACGTCGCAGGGCGCTGACGGCGCTGAGGGCACTGACGGCGCCGCGCCGCCTGACCGGCCGGCGCCGTCAGGCGTCGACGTACGCGCCCGTCACGCGACGGGCGCGTACGTCTCGATCGAGATGATCCCGGAGGCCGGATTGCTCGCGGACAGGTGCACGATCGAGAACCCGCCGGTGTCGAGGTCTGCGGCGTCGTTGAGGTATGCACCCGGCATGGTGCCGGTGGCGAGGGCGATCTCGCGCATGATCTCGGGCAGCACGGGTCCGTGGCTGCAGAGCACGGCGGTCTTCCTGGAGCGCACGCGCTTGCCGATGACGCCGCGCACCTCGCCGCGGCCCTCCTCGTACGCATCCTGGCTGATCCCCGGCTCGTGCCGCGGCTTCACCCCGGTCGCCGCCGCCAGCGGAGCGACCGTCCCGACGCAGCGAACGGCGTCGCTCGTGATGATGCGCTTGGGCCGCCAAGCCGTGATGGTCGGCACGTCGGAGCAGGCCTGCTTGACCCCGCGGTCGGTGAGCGGGCGGGAGGCATCCGGGCCGTCCCAGTCTCCGCGCGGCGCAGCCTTGCCGTGGCGGAGCGCGATGAGCGCGAAGGTGGAGGTCACGCCCTGCCGCACCAGCTTCTCGAACGCGTCGAGGATCTCGACGTCGCGCTCGTAGGTGAGGTAGCCGCGCGCCTTCTTCAGCGTCACCCACTCGATCGCGGCGATCTCCGCGTTGGGGACGAACGTCGACTGGGCGATGGCCTTGTCGCCGACCTCGGCCGCCCAGAAGTGCACGATCTTCTCGCGCCCGCTCGAGATCGGGTACGTCGAGACGCCGAGGGGGACACCGAGCGCGACCTGCAGCCCGGTCTCCTCGTGGATCTCGCGCACGGCGGTCTGCGGCAGCGTCTCGCCCGGGTCGACCTTGCCCTTGGGGATGGTGACATCGCCGTACTTCGTGCGGTGGACGACGAGCACCACGATCTTCTCGTCCACGACGCGCCAGCAGAGGGCGCCCGCGGCGTAGATGGCCGCGCTCACCGCCTCGAACCCGTGCGGGTGGAGCGCGGGCGATGGCTGATCTGCTGCATGAGCTTATTCTGCAGGTCGTCGAGCGGCTGGCCGTTGTCGTCGAGGTGGTGGCGCGTCCAGGTGCCGTTCTCGTCGAGCGCCCACGCGGAGGTGCGCTCGTCGAAGGCGCGGTCGAAGAGCGCATCCAGTTCGGCGAGGTGGGCGGGCTCGGTGAGGCGCACGAGCGCTTCGACGCGGCGGTCGAGGTTGCGGTGCATCATGTCGGCGCTTCCGATGTAGACCTGCGGGTCTCCGTCGTTCACGAACGAGAAGATGCGCGAGTGCTCCAGGTAGCGACCGAGGATCGACCGCACCCGGATGTTCGACGACAGCCCCTTCTGACCGGGCCGGAGCCCGCAGATGCCGCGCACCCACAGGTCGACGGGCACGCCGGCCTCGCTCGCGCGGTAGAGCGCGTCGATGATGGCCTCGTCGACGATGGAGTTGAGCTTGATCCTGATGCCGGACGGTTTGCCGGCCGCAGCGTTCGCCGTCTCGATCTGGATGCGCTTCAGCAGCCCCTTGCGCAGGTGCAGCGGGGCGACGAGGAGTCGCTTGAACTTCTTCTCGATCGCGTAGCCGGACAGCTCGTTGAACAGGCGGGTGAGGTCTTTGCCCACCTGGTCGTCCGCGGTGAGCAGACCGAGGTCTTCGTAGATGCGCGAGGTCTTGGGGTTGTAGTTGCCCGTTCCGATGTGGCTGTAGTGCTTGAGCACGCCCTTCTCCTCGCGGATGACGAGCGCGAGCTTGCAGTGCGTCTTGAGCCCGACGAGACCGTAGACGACGTGCACCCCGGCCTTCTCGAGCTTGCGCGCCCAGGAGATGTTGTTCTGCTCGTCGAAGCGCGCCTTGATCTCCACCAGGGCGAGCACCTGCTTGCCGGACTCCGCCGCGTCGATGAGCGCCTCGACGATCGGGCTGTCTCCCGACGTGCGGTAGAGCGTCTGCTTGATGGCGAGCACGTGCGGGTCGGCCGCCGCCTGCTCGAGGAACGCCTGCACACTCGTCGCGAACGACTCGTACGGGTGGTGCAGCAGGATGTCCTGGCGGCCGACGGCGGCGAACACATCCGGTTTGGCGTTCGGCTCGCTCGGCATCAGCTGAGCCGCCGTGGTCGGCACGTGGTTGGGGTAGTGCAGGTCTGGCCGGTCGATCTTCGCCAGCACGAACAGTCCGCCGAGGTCGAGCGGCGACGGGAGGCGGTAGACCTCCTGCTCGGTCACGTCGAGCTCGCGCACCAGCAGGCCGAGTGTCACCGGGTCCATGTCCTCGGTGACCTCGAGCCGGATCGGCGGTCCGAAGCGGCGGCGCAGCAGCTCGCGCTCCAGCGCCTGGATGAGGTTCTCGGTCTCGTCTTCGTCGACCTCGACGTCCTCATTGCGCGTGACGCGGAAGACGTGGTGGTCGAGGATCTCCATGCCGGGGAACAGATCGCCCAGGTGGTTGGCGATCAGGTCTTCGAGCGCGATGAAGCGCATCTGGTCGACGGTTTCGCGCTGGTCGATGCGCACGAACCGGGGGAGCATCTGCGGCACCTTGAGGCGCGCGAACTGCTCCTTGCCCGTTCGCGAGTTGCGCACCCGGATCGAGAGGTTGAGCGACAGCCCGGAGATGTACGGGAAAGGGTGGGCTGGATCGACGGCGAGCGGCATCAGCACGGGGAAGATCTGCTGCGAGAAGATCTCCCGCATCTGCGCCCTATCCGCTTCGTCGAGCTCATCCCACTTCGCGACCGTGATGCCGGCCTCTTCGAGGGCGGGGAGCACCTGGTCGCGGTAGACGGCGGCGTGCCTGGACTGCAGTTCGTGCGCCTTCTCGGAGATGTCGGCGAGCACATCCACCGGCGCGCGGCCGACGTTGGTGGGGACGGCGAGGCCGGTCGCGATGCGGCGCTTGAGGCCGGCGACGCGCACCATGAAGAACTCGTCGAGGTTGGTCGCGAAGATGGCGAGGAAGTTCGCCCGTTCGAGCACAGGCAGCGTGGGGTCTTCCGCGAGTTCGAGCACGCGCTGGTTGAACGCGAGCCAGCTCAGCTCCCTGTCGAGGTACCTGTCGTCCGGCAGATCGGGGTCCGGTTCGTAGACGAACGGCGCGAAGTCGTCGTCGAAGTCGCTGCCGAAGCTTCCGCTCAAGCCGTTGTCCAGAAGGATGTTGTCGCCGTCCATCACAACATCATTGCACCGTGCGCCCGGCCGTGGCACCGCCCCAGGTTAACTGTGGATAAATGGAGGCTGTGCAGGTCAGGAGCGCACGGACGACGGCAGCCGGTCGTTGTCCTCTTCGTAGACGTTGAAGCGGTAGCCGACGTTGCGCACCGTGCCGATCAGCGACTCGAGATCGCCGAGCTTGGCGCGCAGGCGCCGCACGTGCACATCCACGGTGCGGGTGCCGCCGAAGTAGTCGTAGCCCCACACCTCGCTGAGCAGCTGTTCGCGGGTGAACACCCGGGAGGGATGCGTCGCGAAGAACCGCAGCAGCTCGAACTCCTTGAACGTGAGGTCGAGCTGGCGGCCGTGCGCCTTGGCCGAATAGCTGGCCTCGTCGATGGTCACCCCGGACGCCTGGATCTTGGTCTGCGCGTGCTCCTGGGTCTGCCGCCCGATGGCCAGCCGGATGCGCGCATCCACTTCGGCGGGCCCCGCCGATTCGAGGACGACGTCGTTGACGCCCCAGTCGGCGCTGACCGCCGTGAGGCCGCCCTCGGTCAGTACCAGCAGCATCGGAACCGTGATGCCGGTGGTGGTGAGGATCTTGCACAGCGACTTGGCGCTCGCGAGGTCGCGGCGGGCGTCCACGAAGATGAGGTCGCAGCTGGGCGCGTTGACGAGCGACGCCGGCTCAGCGGGGATCTGACGGGTTCGATGGCTGAGAAGGGCGAGGGAGGGGAGCACCTCCGCGTCTGGCGCAGAGGTGAGTATCAACAACTGCGCCACTCAAGCCTCCTGAACGTGCTGTGCCGCAATGCTACCGGAAATGCCAGCGAACCCTTTCCCCCGTCGATCGGTGCACAATGGTGGAGTGAGCGACAGCAGCATGGGACCGGCGGCAGCCTTCGACGGAGACGTCGTCCTGTCGAAGCGCGCCCGCTACGGGAGCATCGGTGCCGTCTGGGCGCTCGCGCTCGTCTCCTCGGTGCTGATCGCGATCATCTCGCCGCCGGACCGGTACGCCTCCTGGCTGTCCCTCGCGCTCGCCGGATGCGTGCTGCTCGGCCTCGTCGCCCAGCTCGCGACCCAGCAGAAGGACGGCTTCGTGAACAGGCTCGCCGCCACGGTCACCGGCTCGTTCGTGATCCTCGGCGTCGTGGGCGCCATCCTCGGCATCGTCGCCGCTGCGCAGTAGGCGCTGCCCAGTAGCGGCGTCGCGACATACCAGCCGTGCACTGACTAGACTGGCTGCATGCTGGTTGCCCTCGAACTCTTCTTCGTCGGACTCCTCGGTCTGGCAACGCTCGCCATCGCCGGAGTCTCCGTGGTCGTCGTCTACAACCTCTTCCGGGGCCAGCGCTAAGCGCTTCACGACAGCCATGATCGAGATCCCGACCGATCTGCCCGCCGAACTGGTCCCTCTCTCCTGGTTGATCGGTGTGTGGGAGGGCACGGGCGTGCTCGACTACGCGGTCGGTGACGACCACACCCAGCTCGAGTTCGGCCAGCGCGTGAGCTTCAGCCACGACGGCCAGCCGTACCTCAACTACTCGTCCACCTCGTGGGTGCTCGACGAAGGCAACACCCCGCTCGCCGCGGAGACCGGATACTGGCGCCTCAGCCGCACGCTCATCGAGGGCGACGCCGGCCCGGCGATGCTGCCCGGCCAGGGTGCTCGCCCGTTCTCCACGGCGCAGTCCGTCGAGACGCTCCGCAACTCGCACGGCGGCTTCGACATCGACGTGGCGATCGTCCATCCGGACGGCGTGAGCGAGCTCTACCTCGGCCAGGTGAACGGCCCGCGCATCGACCTCGCGACGGATGCGGTGGTCCGCACCGCGGGCGCCAAGGACTACACGGCCGCTACCCGCCTCTACGGCCTGGTCGACAACCACCTGCTCTGGGCCTGGGACATCGCGGCGCTCGGCCAGGAGCTGCGCACGCACGCCTCCGCCCGTCTCGCGAAGGCGGAGTGATGGCCGTCTCGCCCTTCCTGGCGCTGCCGGGCGCTGTCGACATCGCGGACGTCGGCGTCGCAGCGCACTACGGCAATCCGCTCTCCGAGCAGCGCGCGCTCGCCGAGGGCCGCGCGATCGTCGACCTCACCGACCGCGCCGTGCTCACGATCACCGGGCCGGACAGGCTCAGCTGGCTGAACTCGCTCACCAGTCAGAGCCTCCTCGGCCTCGCGCCGGGCGAGTCCACGGAGACCCTGCTGCTCGACGTCACCGGACGACTGGAGCACGCCGTCCGCATCGTCGACGACGGAGAAACGCTCTGGATGCTCGTGGACAGTGCGGAGGCGGAGGGACTTCTCGCCTGGCTGACCTCGATGCGCTTCATGCTCCGCGTCGAGCTGGCCGACCGCACGGCCGACCTCGCGACCATCGGCACCATCGGCGACCCGGCCCTCCCCATCGCGGCCCCCAACGGCGTCCCGCTCATCTGGCACGACCCGTGGCGCGCGGTGACCCCCGGCGGCCACCAGTACGCGCGGGGCGAGCATCCCGGAGCGTCGTGGACGTGGAGCGAACGACTGGTGCCACGGGATGCGCTCGGCTCCATCGCCGCGCGCGTCACCGCCGGCGAGTTCCCCGTCGCCGGGACGCTCGCAGCCGACGCGCTCCGCATCGCCGCCTGGCGCCCGCGCTTCGCCACCGAGGTGGACGAGAAGACCATCCCGCACGAGCTCGACTGGCTCCGCACCGCCGTGCACCTCACCAAGGGCTGCTACCGCGGCCAGGAGACGGTGGCGAAGGTGCACAACCTCGGGCACCCTCCCCGGCGACTGGTGATGCTGCACCTCGACGGCTCGGAGGGCGTGCATCCCGAGCGTGGTGACGTCGTGACGAACAACGGCAAAGAGGTCGGGACCGTCACGTCGTCGGCTCTGCACTACGAGCTTGGACCGATCGCGCTCGCCGTGGTGAAGCGGTCGACCCCCGCCGATGCGACCCTCGTGGTGGATGCGGACGGCACGGCCGTCGCGGCAGCCCAGGAGATCGTGGTCCCGCCGGAGGCGGGCGCAGAAGCGCACGTCCCTCGGCTGCCGAGGCTCGGAGCCGTCACCCGCCAGCCCCGCGCGTAGCCGGGGCACTCACCACGCGAAGCCCTGCGGGGCGACCGCATCCCAGTCGACGGTGAGCTCTCCGAGCCGCCACCGCGTGCGCCCGCCGCCCACCGGCCAGCCGGCGTCGCGCATCCCCTGCGCCACGGCGATCCAGCGCTGCCTGGGCCCGTAGGCGGCGAGCGGGGCGTGGATGCGCCACAGCCGGTCCAGGTCGAGCATCAGCCGGTGCACGGGCTCGCCGGGCACATTGCGGTGGATGAGGATCTTCGGCAGTCGCTCGGCGACGATCGATGGGGCGTCGAGCCCGGCGAGGCGCAGCGAGATGCTGAGATGCTGCGGGCCGTCTGCGGTGACGTCGACCCACGACGAGATACGGCCGATCTCGTCGCAGGTGCCGTCGATCAGCGCCCCGCCGCGCTGCAGTCGGGTGACCAGGCGCCGCCAGGCCGGCACCACCTCCGACTCGTCGTACTGCCGGAGCACGTTGGAGGCGCGGATCACCGCGGCCAGACGGCCGTCCGGCAGCGGCACCTCGAAGCCGCCGAGCGCGAAGCCGATCCGCGCATCCGGTGCGAACCCGGTCGCCCCGGTGCGGACGACGGCCAACTGCTCCCGTGCGGTCGCGACCCGGCCGGGCTCGATCTCGAGTCCGAGCACCTCCACATCCGGCCGGACCTTGGCCAGCCGCTGGTGCAGTTCGAGGGCCGTGACGCCGCTCGCGCCGTAGCCCAGGTCGACCACGAGCGGGTCTGCGGTGCTGCGCAGGACGGGGAGCGTCGCGATCCAGCGGTCGACGCGACGCAACCTGTTCGTGTTGGTCGTGCCACGGGTGACCGTGCCGATCGCGCCGGATGCCATGCGTCCAGTCTGCCAAACCCGAGGCGATAGATTAGGAGGCATGTCCGCGCCTCACACTTTGATCCTCCTCCGCCACGGCAACAGCGAGTGGAACCAGAAGAACCTGTTCACCGGCTGGGTGGACGTCCGCCTCAGCGAGCAGGGCGTCGCAGAAGCCAAGCGTGCCGGAGAGCTGCTCTCCGAATCCGGGCTGCACCCCGACGTGCTCTACACCTCCGTGCTCACCCGCGCGATCCAGACCGCGAACCTCGCCCTCGAGGTCGCGGACAGGCTCTGGATCGACGTCAAGCGGTCGTGGCGCCTCAACGAGCGCCACTACGGCGCGCTGCAGGGCCTCGACAAGGCGGAGACGCTGGAGAAGTACGGCCCTGAGCAGTTCCAGCTGTGGCGCCGCTCCTTCGACGTCCCGCCGCCGCCGCTCGACGACGACAGCGAGTGGTCGCAGGCGCACGACCCGCGCTACGCCGGCCTCGGAGACGACCTGCCGCGCACCGAGTGCCTGAAGGACGTCATCGCCAGGATGCTCCCGTACTGGGAGTCCGACATCACGAATGACCTCGCCGAGGGAAAGACGGTCCTGGTCACGGCGCACGGCAACTCGCTGCGCGCCCTGGTCAAGCACCTCGACGGCATCTCGGACGACGACATCGCCGAGCTGAACATCCCGACCGGCATCCCGCTGGTCTACCAGCTCGACGAGGACTTCCGTCCGATCGCCCCCGCCGCATACCTCGACCCGGAGGCCGCCGCCGCCGGCGCTGCCGCCGTGGCCGCCCAGGGCAAGAAGTAGAAAGAATCGAGTCCGAACTTATTCACGCTTCGCTCGGCGCGTCGCGTGAATAAGTCCGGACTCGATCTTTTGGGTGGGTGAGTCTCGGGGCTAGGAGGCCAGCTCGGGGGCCCAGTCGCCGGTGGCCAGGTACTGGACCTTCTTGGCGATGGAGACCGCGTGGTCTGCGAAACGCTCGTGGTAGCGGGACGCAAGGGTCGCGTCGACGGTGTCGACCGCCTGGCCCTTCCAGGTCTCGCCGAGCACCTTGTCGAAGACGCTGACGTGCAGCTCGTCGATCTGGTCGTCCTCGTTGCGGATCTCGTCGGCCAGATCGAGGTCCTGCGTGCGGAGCAGCTGCGCGAGCTTCTGCGCGATCAGCACGTCGAGACGGCCCATCTCCGCGAAGGTCGAACGCAGGCTCTTCGGGACGACCTTGTCCGGGAAGCGGTAGCGCGCCAGCTGCGCGATGTGCTCGGACATGTCGCCCATCCGTTCCAGCGACGCGCTGATGCGCAGCGCGCTGACCACGATGCGCAGGTCGCGGGCGACCGGCTGCTGGCGGGCGAGGATCTGGATGGACAGCTCGTCGAGGAGCACGGTGAGCTCGTCGATCTTGTTGTCGTTGGCGATGACGTCCTCGGCGAGGCTGACATCGGAGTTGTTGAACGCCTGCGTCGCATTCTGGATGGAGAGGACGACGAGTTCCGCGATCTCGACGAGACGGTCCTGAACTTCGGCCAGCTCCTGCTGGAATACTTCGCGCATGGGGTGTGGTCCTTCCTGGCGTGCGCACGCACGCGGGATGCGGGGTCTTCTGACCCCGTGAGCATGTTCCCTTCGCCAGGTTAACGGTTGGTGCCGTGCGCCTGAACACTGTCTAAAGTACCCGCGAAAACACGCGCCAGGCTGCGGGATGCGTGCATTCGGCTGTTTACGCATCCCATACGCTTGCCTCATGGACTCCGCCTGGTTGGTGCTGCTGTCTCTGGCACTCGGCCTCGTGGTCGGCGCCGGATTCGTGTGGATCCTGCACATCGCCGCGAGACGGGGCGATCACGCCGTGCAGGTGGTCAGCCCGAGCGTTCCCGACGGCGTCGATCAGGTGCTGGATGCGCTCGAATCGGCCGGTGTCGTGCTCGACCCGTCGAACAACGTCATCAAGGCATCGCCCGGCGCCCACGCGATCGGTCTCGTCTGGAACGGCGCCCTCGTGCATCCGCACCTCGTCGACCTGGTGGACAGCGTCCGGCGCACCGGCGAGCCGGTGACGGAGGAGTGCGAACTCGCGCGCGGCCCGTTCGGCGATGCGAACATCCACTTGAGTGTGCGGGTCGCCAGGCTCGGCAGCCGCTACGTGCTGCTGCTCGCGGAGGACAGGACCGAGTCGTACCGGCTGGAGATCGTGCGGCGCGACTTCGTCGCCAACATCAGCCACGAGCTGAAGACGCCGATCGGGGCGGTCAGCCTGCTGGCCGAAGCACTGGACGGCGCGTCGGACGACCCGGACCAGGTGCGCCGGTTCGCGCACAGGCTCACACAGGAGGCGCACAGGCTCGCCCGCATCACGCAGGACATCATCGAGCTGAGCAGGCTGCAGGCGACGGATGCCATCGGCGGCGCCGAGCGTCTGCGGGCGAACGCCGTCGTCACCGCTGCCCTCGACCAGAACAGGGTCGCCGCGGAGACCAGGGGCATCGAGCTCGCGGTCCGCGGCGACAAGGCGGCGGAGATCCTCGGCAACGAGGCCCTGCTCGTCACCGCCGTGCACAACCTCATCTCCAACGCGATCCAGTACTCGCCGGACGACTCGCGCATCGGCGTCGGCGTCCGCGTGGTCGACGGCGTGGTCGAGATCGCGGTGACCGACCAGGGCGAGGGCATCCCGGAAGACGACCTCGACCGCGTCTTCGAACGCTTCTTCCGCGTCGACCAGGCCCGCTCCCGCAACACGGGAGGCACGGGACTGGGGCTCGCCATCGTGAAGCACGCCGTGCAGAACCACGGCGGCGAGGTGCGCGTCTGGTCGCAGCCCGGTCGCGGCTCGACCTTCACCATCCGGCTGCCAGAAGCATCCACTGTTCGTCCCCCGATAGGAGAACCAACGTGACATCCATCCTGCTCGTCGAGGATGAGGCCGCTCTGAGCGAGCCGCTCGCCTACCTGTTGAAGCGCGAAGGCTACGACGTGACGGTCGCGGAGGACGGGCCGACGGCGCTCGCCGAGTTCGACAAGGACGGCGCAGACCTCATCCTGCTCGACCTCATGCTGCCCGGCATCCCCGGCACGGAGGTGTGCAGGGAGATCCGCACCCGGTCGAGTGTTCCGATCATCATGCTGACCGCCAAGGACTCCGAGGTCGACATCGTGGTGGGCCTGGAGCTCGGCGCCGACGACTACGTGACCAAGCCGTACTCGTCCCGCGAACTGCTCGCGCGCATCCGGGCCGTGCTGCGGCGCCGGGTGGAGGCGGAGGAGGCCATCGACGACGCGATCCTCGAAGCCGGTTCGGTGCGGATGGATGTGGACAGGCACACGGTGCAGGTCAACGGCACCGAGATCTCCATGCCGCTGAAGGAATTCGAGCTGCTGGAGCTGCTGCTGCGCAACGCGGGGAGGGTGCTGACGCGCGGCCAGCTGATCGACCGGGTGTGGGGGAGCGACTACTTCGGCGACACCAAGACCCTGGATGTGCACATCAAGCGCATCCGGTCGCGGATCGAGGAGAGCCCGTCGGAGCCGGCGATGCTGGTCACCGTGCGCGGGCTCGGCTACCGCTTCAACGCCTAGAGGACTTCACGCGCCGACAACGCGAACGGCTCCGAACTTCACGAAGAAGTTCGGAGCCGTTTCGTTTGCGCGTGCGACCGACTACTTGGTGGCCGGCAGGATGGTGGGCGGCACGAGGTCGCGGTACTCGGGCAGGGCGCCGTCGAGGACAGGGACCTGCAGCTTCAGGCCGGTCTCGTCTCCGTACTGGAAGAAGACGGAGTAGAGGGCGCCCGGCTTGCCGTCGAAGTTGGCGAAGAAGACGTTGTTGCTGGAGCTGGACTGCGGGTCGCTGCCGAGCTGCTTGACCTGGCCGGGCTTGACGGTGACCTCTGCCGTGGAGGCGCTCTGGTCTCCGCCCTGGATGGAGACCTCGATGCTCTTCGAGTCGTTGTTGACGAGCGTCACGACGAGGTTGCCGACGGTGCCGTCTTTCGCGTCGGTGATGATGATGGCGTTGCGCACGTCGATCTGGCCGACGTTGCCGCTCACCCCGTCGCTCGCGTCGTAGTGCTTCGTGGTGGCCTGCGGGGCGATGAAGCCGCAACCGGCCGTTCCGAACGCGACCGCCAGAGCAAGGGCGATGGACGCTGCGACACGAGCTTTCACTGAATGACCCTCCAGATCGTTCCGCTCGGCCTGCGAATGCGCCGTGTGAGAAAGCGGAATGCTGTTTGAGTTTAGCGCATGCCCACGGACGCTCGGGCGCGCGAAGGCGAACCTTAGCATGTGCCTCATGTGGTATCCTAGTAGTTGCTGAAGGGACATCAATCTATGCTTTTCGAGGTTGGCGAAACCGTCGTTTACCCCCACCACGGTGCTGCGACTATCACCGAAGTCAAGAAGAGAATCATCAAGGGTGAAGAGAAGCTGTACCTCAAGCTCAACGTGACCCAGGGCGACCTCACCATCGAGGTTCCCGCTGAGAATGTCGACCTCGTCGGCGTCAGGGACGTTATCGGCAAAGAGGGTCTCGACCGCGTCTTCGAGGTTCTGCGCGCTCCGTTCACCGAGGAGCCCACCAACTGGTCCCGCCGCTACAAGGCGAACCTTGAGAAGCTCGCCTCCGGCGACGTCATCAAGGTCTCCGAGGTCGTTCGCGACCTGTGGCGCCGCGACCAGGACCGCGGCCTGTCCGCCGGTGAGAAGCGGATGCTCGCGAAGGCTCGTCAGATCCTGATCTCCGAGCTCGCGCTCGCCGAGAAGACCGACGACGAGAAGGCATCGAGCCTGCTCGACGAGGTCCTGGCCTCCTGAGTGTCGCCGCGCCTCGCGGTGGTGATCGTCGCCGCCGGTAGTGGCACGCGTCTGGGTGCAGAGCTCCCGAAAGCCTTCGTGGCTCTCGGGGGCTCTACTCTTCTCGAGCGTTCGGTGCATGCCGTCGCGGGAATGAGCGAAGAGGCGCAGGTCGTGGTCGTCGCCCCCGCTGAGCTCGTCGGGGACGCGACGGACCTCGCATCCCGAGCTTTCGGCGCGCCCGTCTCCGTCGTGGCTGGCGGGGTGACCAGGCAGCAGTCCGTCGCGGCCGGCATCGCCGCGCTCGCGGACTCCGTCGAGGTGGTGCTGGTGCATGACGCCGCTCGGGCGCTCACGCCGTCGTCGTTGTTCGACGAGGTCGTGTCCGCCGTGGATGCGCGGGGTCACGGCGTCGTGCCCGGCCTGCCGGTCAGCGACACGATCAAACGCGTCGGCGACGACGGGGAGATCCACGAGACCGTCGACCGGTCCGTGCTGTCCGCCGTACAGACGCCGCAGGGCTTCCCGCTGGCCGACCTCGCCGCCGCGTACGCAGCGGCAGCCTCGGAGGAGACGGACGACGCCGGGCTGGTCGCCGCATCCGGTCGCGCGGTCTCGGTCATCCCGGGCGACGCGCGCGCGTTCAAGATCACCACGCCGTGGGACCTGCGCCGGGCGGAGGAACTGATCGCGGGGTCTGCCGCTGCCGCCCACGCTGCGCCGCGCGTCGGGTTCGGAACGGACACGCACGCGTTCGATCCGTCGGCGGAGCTCTGGCTCGCCGGGCTGCACTGGCCGGGGGAGGCGGGGCTCGCCGGGCACAGCGACGGGGACGCCGTCGCGCACGCGATCACGGATGCGCTGCTCGCCGCCGCGGGCCTGGGCGACATCGGCGGGGTGTTCGGCACGAGTGATCCGCGGTTCGTCGGCGCGCACGGATCCGTGTTCCTGACGGTGACGCGGCGGCTGGTCGAGCAGGCGGGATTCCGGATCGGGAACGTGTCCGTGCAGCTGGTCGGCAATCGGCCGAAGTTCGCGCCGCGGCGTGCGGAGGCCGAGGCGCTGCTCGGCGGCATCCTCGGCGCCCCGGTGTCGGTATCCGCGACCACGACGGACGGCCTCGGGTTCACCGGTCGTGGCGAGGGCATCGCCGCGTTCGCCACCGCCCTGGTTGTCCACAGCCGACAGGTTTGACGAGTTACTGACATGTTCGAACGCTCGCGCGGCACCCGCGCGGCTCGGCCCGTAGGCTGTATGCCGTGACTGTGCGACTCTACGACACGAAGGCCGGTGCCCTTCGCGACTTCATCCCGCTCCGCGACGGCGAGGTGGGCATCTACGTGTGCGGGCCGACCGTGCAGTCGTCTCCGCACATCGGTCACCTGCGCTCCGCGCTGGTCTACGACCAGCTGCGGCGCTGGCTGAGCTATCGCGGATACCGGGTCACCCTGGTGCGCAATGTCACAGACATCGACGACAAGATCCTGGTCAACGCCGAGGCGGCCCGGGAGTCCGGCAGTGCGGAGGAGTGGTGGGCGCTCGCGTACCGCTTCGAGCTCGAATTCACCGCGGGGTATACGGCGCTCGGCGTGCAGGCGCCCACCTACGAACCGCGGGCCACGGCGAGCATCCCGCAGATGCAGGAGATCATCGCCCGCCTGATCGAGCGTGGGCACGCGTACGCTGCGGCGGACGGCTCCGGCGACGTGTACTTCGACGTGAAGAGCTGGCCGTCGTACGGCGAGCTGACCAGGCAGAGCATCGACAACATGGAGGCCGCGGCCGACGCCGACCCCCGTGACAAGCGCGACCCGCGCGACTTCGCCCTCTGGAAGGGGCGCAAGGCCGACGAGCCGGCGTCCGCATCCTTCCCGTCTCCGTGGGGAGACGGGCGGCCGGGGTGGCACATCGAGTGCTCCGCGATGTCGCGGCGCTACCTCGGGCCGCAGTTCGACATCCACGGCGGCGGGCTCGACCTGCGCTTCCCGCACCACGAGAACGAGATCGCCCAGTCGACGGCGGCGGGGGATGCGTTCGCCAACTACTGGGTGCACAACGGCCTGGTCAACGTCAACGGACAGAAGATGAGCAAGTCGCTCGGCAACTCGGTCTACGCGGCCGACCTGCTGGGCGCCGCGCGTCCTCTGGTGGTGCGGTACTACCTCGGGTCTGCGCACTACCGGTCGACCATCGACTTCCACGACGGGTCGCTGGAGGAGGCGGAGGCTGCGCTCGAACGCATCTCCGGATTCTTCGAGCGCGTCGACCGCCGGCTGGCAGGAACGCGCTTCGCCGGGAGCGGCGTCGAGAGCGTTCCAGACGCCTTCGCCGAGGCGATGGACGACGACCTCGCCGTCCCCCAGGCCATCGCCGTGCTGCACGACACCGTGCGTTCAGGAAACGCGGCACTGGATGCGGAAGACTTGGAAGCCGCCGCCGCCGCACGCGGGCACGCGCTCGCGATGGCGGAGGTGCTGGGCATCAACCCGCTGTCCCCGCACTGGAACACCGCAGGATCGTCGGCGGCGGACGCCGCCCTCGGCCAGCTGGTCGAGCGGCTGCTCGCCGACAGGCAGGCGGCACGGCAGGCGAAAGACTTTGCGGCAGCAGACCGCATCCGCGACGAACTGACGAGCGCGGGAATCACCATCGAAGACACCCAGACGGGGTCGCATTGGAGCATCGAATCATGAAGAACTCGGGTGGAAAGCCCCGCGCCGGGGCCGTGAGGAAGAGCCGCAAGGGTCCCCAGGTGGGCTCGGGCGGACAGGGCAGGCAGGCACTCGAAGGCAAGAAGCCGACGCCGAAGGCCGAGGACCGGCCGTACCACCCCGCAGGCAAGGCGAAGGCGGCGCGCGAGCGTTACGCCGCAGCGGGCGGGCGTGGCAAGCCGGGCGAGGGCCGTGGACAGGGCTCCGGCCAGGGCCGCGGGAGGGGCGACACCGCGCCGCGCGGCGCATCCGGTGCTGCACGCCGCGCCAAGTCGGGCGACGAGAGCGAGATCGTCACCGGCCGCAACTCCGTGGTCGAGGCACTGCGCGCGCACATCCCGGCCAGCACGCTCTACATCGCCGCGCGCGTCGAGATGGACGAGCGGGTGAAGGAGATCCTGTCGATCGCCACCGGTCGCGGTCTCCCGATCCTCGAGGTCATGCGTCCGGAGCTCGACCGCCTGGCCGGCCGCGACGCCGTGCACCAGGGCGTCGCGCTGAAGGTGCCGCCGTACGAGTACGCGCACCCGGCCGACCTGCTCGACCTGACAATCCGCAAGGGGGAGACGCCGCTGTTCGTCGCCCTCGACGGCATCACAGACCCCCGCAACCTCGGCGCGATCATCCGCTCGACGGCCGCGTTCGGCGGGCAGGGCGTCATCGTCCCACAGCGTCGCTCGGTCGGCATGACCGCCTCGGCGTGGAAGACCTCGGCGGGCGCCGCAGCGCGCACGCCCGTCGCGATGGCGGCCAACCTCACCCAGACGCTCAAGGCATTCAAGGAGGCCGGCGTCTTCGTGCTCGGACTCGACGGCGGGGGCGACGTGTCGCTTCCCGGGCTGTCGTTCGCCGACCGGCCCGTCGTGATCGTGGTCGGCAGCGAGGGCAAGGGGCTGTCGCGCCTGGTCACCGAGACCTGCGACGCGATCGTGTCCATCCCGATCACTGCCACCACCGAGTCGCTTAACGCGGGAATCGCCACGAGCGTCACGCTCTACGAGATCGCCAAGCTGCGCGCGGAGGCCAAGAAGTAGCCAGGCGGTCGCCGCCCGGCTCGTGAGATGCCAGTAACTGCGCCGGATTCCACGGAAATCGGCGCAGTTACTGGCATCTCGCAGTTGTAGCCGGGGTCAGACCTTGCTGCGCCAGTCGTCGGCGTCGTCGTCCGTGTCGCCCGTTCCCGTCTCCGACGCCAGGATCGGGATGCTGATGGTCTCGGTGGGCGGGGCGATCACGGTCGCCTCGTCGCGGCGGTGGCGGAGGATGTCGTTGATGTACGAGGTCAGGGCCTCGGCGAGCGGAACATCCCGGCCCTCGGCCTGCGACATGAACCAGCGGTGCTCCAGCAGCTGGTGGAAGACCTCGGCGGGCTCCAGCTTGCCCTTGAGGTCGGCGGGGATCGCGCGCACGACAGGCTCGAAGACGCGCATCAGCCACTCGTGCGCCATCGCCTCCTCGTCCAGGCCCTGCTTGCCGAGCGTCGCGGCGTAGGAGTCCAGGTCGTTGAGCAGTCGCCTGGCCTGGTTCTCACCGGTGTCGAGGCCGGTGAGGCGTAGCAGCCTGCGCTGGTGGTGGCCGGCATCCACCACCTTCGGCTGGATGCGCACGGTCGTGCCCTCGTCGGAGGTCTTGATCGCGAGCTCCTCGATGTCGAAGCCGAGATCGTTGAGGCGGTCGACCCGCTGGTTGATGCGCCAGCGCTCCGACGACTTGAACGACTCGCTGCCGGTCAGCTCCTTCCAGAGCGACCGGTATGCGGCCACGATGCCGTTGGAGACCTTGATCGGGTCGAGCTCCTCATCCACGCGGCCGCCGGCTTCGAGGTCCATCAGCTCGCCGGCGATGTTGACCCTGGCGATCTCCAGGTCGTTCTCGCGCTGACCGTTCGAAAGGCCGCCGTCGTAGAGCTGGCCGGTCTCCGCATCCACGAGGTACGCGGCGAACGCGCCTGCGTCGCGACGGAACAGGGTGTTGGAGAGGGACACGTCGCCCCAGAAGAAGCCGACGATGTGCAGGCGCACGAGCAGCACGGCCAGCGCATCCACCAGTCGGGTGGCGGTGTCGGGCCGCAGGGTCTGCGAGAACAGCGCCCGGTATGGCAGCGAGAACTTGAGGTGGCGCGTGACCAGCACGGCCTTCAGCGGGTCGCCCTCGTCGTCCGTGCGGTTCTTGATGACCGCGACGGGATCGACGCACGGCACGTCCACCCGCTGCAGGGTGCGCAGCATCTCGTACTCGCGCGTGGCCATCTCTGCCGTCGTCTCCTTGATGGCGATGACGTAGCCGGACAGGTTCGCGAAGCGCACCAGGTGGCGGGAGATCCCCTTGGGCAGAACGGCGATGTGCTCGCTCGACCACTCGTCGAGCGGAAGGTTCCACGGGAGGTCGAGGAGTGCGGGATCGACCGTCGCCGCGGTGATGTTGAGGGAGCCAGCCATGATGAAAACCTATCGGATGCGGGTGGGAGCGCTGAGGGCGGGGGAGCGGATGGGGAAAACGACAGTGCCGCAGTCCGGGAAGGACTGCGGCACTGTCAGGATGCGTTGCGACCTCAGTCGACGACGGCACCGCCGAGGCGCTCGCCGCTCTCCGCGTGGAACGCGTGGACGTGGCCCGGCTTCGGGGTGATGTAGACGGTGTCGCCCGCGTTCGGGTGCATGCGTCCGTCGACACGACCGACGATGTCGGTGCGCTTGCCGTCGATCTCCGAGTGGCCGTAGAGGTAGCCGTCTGCGCCGAGCTCCTCGACCAGGTCGACCGTGACCTTGAGGCCGGTGTTCTCGGTGGTGGAGACGACGACGTCCTCCGGGCGGACACCGATGGTGACGGCCGAACCGGCGTTCGCGAGGACCTCGCGCTCGATCGGGACGACCGAGGTGCCGAACTTGACACCGCCGTCGGTGACGTCGGCCGAGAACAGGTTCATGGCCGGGCTGCCGATGAAGCCGGCGACGAACACGTTGTTCGGCTGCGCGTACAGGTCGCGCGGGGTGCCGACCTGCTGCAGGACGCCGTCCTTGAGGACCGCGATGCGGTCACCCATGGTCAGCGCCTCGGTCTGGTCGTGCGTGACGTAGACCGTGGTGACGCCGAGGCGGCGGGTGAGCGACGCGATCTGCGTACGGGTCTGGACGCGGAGCTTGGCGTCGAGGTTCGACAGCGGCTCGTCCATGAGGAACACCTGGGGGCTGCGGACGATCGCGCGGCCCATCGCGACGCGCTGACGCTGACCACCGGAGAGCGCCTTCGGCTTGCGGCCGAGGTAGGGCTCCAGGTCGAGCAGCTTGGCGGCCTCGAGGACGCGGGAGGCGCGCTCGTCCTTGTTGACGCCGGCGATCTTGAGCGCGAAGCCCATGTTCTCTGCGACGGTCATGTGCGGGTAGAGAGCGTAGTTCTGGAAGACCATCGCGATGTCGCGGTCCTTCGGCGGAACGTCGGTGACGTTGCGCTCGCCGATGAAGATGTTGCCGTCGTTGACCTCTTCGAGGCCGGCGAGCATACGAAGCGAGGTGGACTTACCACAACCGGACGGACCGACCAGGACGAGGAACTCGCCATCGGCGATCTCGAGGTCGAGTGCATCCACTGCAGGGCGGTTGGAACCCGGGTACAGACGGGTTGCCTTGTCATAGGTGACTGACGCCATTGTTTTCTTACTCCTTCACCGGCAGGTACGTGCCGGACGATCCGTTGTGAATGGGTAGGTGGAACTGTCGTCCTGGGGCGACGGTGCCACGACCCCATAGTATGACATCGGCGACGGCGTCGTGACCACACGGGCACCCAGGGGTCCACGGCGCATTCAGCCGGCGTCTGGACGATTCCCAGACTGCCGAATTACGATCGACCGGTTGCGTGCTGAGCGCGCGATCCGAACCACACTGCCCCGAAGCAGTGCCCCAGCGATTCCCCCGAAAGTGATATTCATGACCGACGGCCCCGACGACAGCCGCCCTGCCAACGAACGGCGTGAGGCAGCCAGGGAGAAGGCCCGCCAGCTGCGCACGTCCCAGCAGCGGAAGGATCGAAGGAACAAGGCGCTGCTGACCGGCGGCATCGTGATCGGAGTGCTCGCCGTCGTCACGGTCGTGGCCCTGATCATCGTCAGCGCGATCCGCCCGACCGTCCCCGGTCCGAAGAACATGGCGAGCGACGGTGTCCTGATCGGCTCCGGCCTCACCGTCAAGCCGACGCCCGCCCTCGCGGCGGACGCCAAGCCCATCCCCTCGACGCCGGACCCCAGCGGCAGCGTCGTCGACATCCGGGTGTACGCGGACTACCTCTGCGCGCTCTGCGGCGACTTCCAGCGCACCAACCTCAAGCAGCTCGAACCGCTCGTCAAGGACGGCGCGGTGACGATGGAAGTGCATCCGGTCGCCATCTACACGAGCCACTCGGCGGGGACGAAGTACTCGCTGCGTGCGGCCAACGCCGCGGCGTGCGTCGCGAACTACTCGCCGAACGCGTTCTGGAAGTTCAACGCGACGATGTTCACCAAGCAGCCCAAGGAGGGCGGCCCCGGCCTCACCGACGCGCAGATCAAGTCGCGTGTCAGCGACGCCGGAGCGACCAAGACGAGCGAGATCTCCTCCTGCATCGACGACGGCCGGTTCAAGACCTGGGTGACGACCGCGAGCGACAGGGCGCTGAGCGGCCCCATCCCGAACTCGTCGGTCAAGAAGATGACGAACGCGCTGCTGGTGCTGGTCAACGGCAAGCAGTACACCGGCTCGCTGACCAGCGCGGCCGACTTCAAGGCGTTCGTGCTGCAGGCGCAGGGCGACCAGTATTCGTCGACCGCGACACCGTCCCCGAGCCCCAGCGCAGGCTGACCGAACCGCAGGACCCCATCCCGTAGGATGGGTGCCGACGACGGGCGACCGTCGCCTGCCGGCCTGGCGCAATTGGTAGCGCACCGCTCTTGTAAAGCGGGGGTTACGGGTTCGAGTCCCGTGGCCGGCTCTGTGTAGAAGCCCTGCCAGACCAATTCGCACGACCCCGACGCGAGTTAGGTCCAGGAAACCGCGCTGGTTCGTCACCGAACCAGGGTGAGGACACGCTCTGGATGCGCAAGAATCTGACGGCGCGCTGCCGTGTCGCGCACCAGAAGACGAAGCGCCGCTTGGATTGATTCGCACTGTGAGCGACGATAACCGCGAGTGACGAACCCGGTGCAGACGAGTTCGCGCGATTGAGGTCGACCAGCGGTCGTCAACTCCAGTCTGACGGGGACATCTGAAACGGGGGGCTGCCAGTCGAGCCCGATGCTTGCTGTTGCGGCCGCTGCGGTGAACATGAGCCATGCGGGCGGACGGAAGTTCGCGACAACGGGCGCGATCGTGATCGAGTGGACGCTCTCCCACGGCACGACGCCAACATCGGCCTCGGCGGGCTGACGAACGATGATCCCCAGGTCGGAGAACCGGAGATGCGTTCCCTGGTCGATAGGGTCGCCAAGGATGAGGGCCCCATCGCGGACGAGCAGAAATCCCAGCCGTGCGCTCATCGTCTGCCTCGACGGATCGCCGATTTCAGAGCGGAAGCCGCAAGGATGTTGCCCGTGCCACGGGGACCACCGAGTGCATGAGCGACAGCGACACCTCCGGTCGCGATATCGGCAGCGACAACGCAGCCGGAATGACGCAGAGCCCCGTCGTGAAAGAACCTCGGAGCCTCGCCTAGCCACGGTCGTGGGGTCCTGCGCGGGTCGAGAAGGCCGCCCGGCGCAGATTGATGAGTGACGATCGAGGCAAGCGTGGGCGGGCTGCTCGCGAACCCCGCGGCCGCTACCCACGGGCCAGTAACACTCCAGTCATGCAGAACCGCACCGGTGACGGACTTGGCTCTGCACACGTCTGCGTCTCGACTGGCCGCGGAAAGTGCGTTGCCGGCGATCCCGGAGGGGACGATGACGAACGTGCGTACGGCATCCAGCAGCGGGAGGCAGGATGCAACTTCGATCACGCGGGCCAGCAGCGCATAGCCAAGATTCGAGTACTGTGACGGCCTCCCCATGAGAGCCGGCAGCCGGGGAATCACCTGATCGTCGAAGGATTCTGAGGACCAGCCCTCGTACGGTGCGTCGAAATCGGCCTCCTGCTCAGGAAGGCACCGTGCCAGTCCGGATCGGTGCTCGACGAGAGCTCCGACGGTAAGGGTCGGGGGCGCCGAGGTGAGAAATTCCCGAACGGACGTGGCTGCATCGAACGCCCGGGTATCCATCAGCGCCTGAACTGCCGCGCTTGTGAGGAGCTTGCTGATCGAAGCCCACGCCACCGGCGTCTGACGATCATGCCAGGCGCCATATCGCTCAACGGTCGTTTCGCCATTGATTGCGACCAGCACCGCAGTGCTGGAGAACAGGCTCATGAAGGCTCCTCGTATTGGTGACGATCTCGCGGAAAGCGGCGCAATCGTTGGCTCGAGGCCGCTGGACTATCATACATCTAGCATGTACCGTACATTCTACGTGTACTAAGTAGTGCATCCGAAATGTAGAACGGAAAACATTATGAAACTAAGGACGATCTCAACTGCTCTCGTAGCTGCAGGGACGTTGTGCCTTCCTGTGTCGCCAGCGGCGGCGGCTGGCCTTGAATCGCAGTCTCAAGCCGAGTCTGCTTACGACGTCGCGATCGATCAGGCAGAGCCGGATGTGGTCAAGGCGGAGCCGAGGGCGATTCCAGCAGTTGTCGCAGTTGGAATCGCAGTCGGGCGCGGATTCACTGCTGCGAAGGCGCCCCAGGCAGTTTCGAATGTGCTTCGCCAGGGTGGATTCATTCAGAACTTCATGGGCGGTGCGGCGAAGTTGAATGTTGATACGAGAGGCGTTGCAGTAGACACGATCTTCGATCACTGAGTTCACAATGCCGCGCATTCCCGTAGTTCGTGGGATCGCTGTGGCCGTCATCGGCGCGGTGGGGACGGCATATGTCTCTTCCGTGCTGATGGCGGCCGGGCCGCTAACCCCGCTCAGCGTCAAATATGGTCCCGCTGCGAACGAGGTCCTTTCTCCCTACTTTCAGCAGAACTGGCAGCTTTTCGCACCACGTCCCATCAGTGAGGAACGGGGACTTGTAGCTCGCGTCAAGTGTCAAGACAGCACAGTTACCAAGTTTCGCGATGTGACGAGCGAGCACATTGACGCGGTCCAGTCCTCACGATTATTCCCCTCGCGAATGTCGCGGGTCGTGAGCAATGGCATGGTCCAGGTATTCCTTGAGGATCCGATTCTGACACGCCTACGAGCGGATCAGGAGAGCAGGAAGCCTGCTGACGCTCATGATAAAGAGGACGAAATTCCCCTGAGCTCGGAGGAAAAGGAGGTGCGCACCCAGGGCGAGGCCGCCCTGGTGCGATTTGCGCATCGTGCGCTCGAATCAGAATGCGCTACGACTGTGCAAGCTGTGCAGCTCAGGTACGTACTCCATTCCTTTCCGCGCTGGTCCGAGCGCCATCAATGGCGCGAGACAGGCACAGTCGATGTGCTCGAATCCGATTGGTTCGAGGTGAGCGCGTGAACAGGATTATCAGAAGCTGGTCACAGATCGTTGCGCGTCTGACGACCGAGCCCCGTGCCCTGTTCGGAGTCGCGCTCGCCCGAATCGGCGTCGGCGTTGCACAGCTGTCGTTGTATATCAGCGATTATGGATCCCGGCACGACCTCTTCGGGCAGGGGAGGCTATATCCCGGGCAGTTAGCGAGCGAACCTCGCTCAATAAACCTCTATGCGATGGTTCCGCCTGAGCGAGTATGGTTCGAATTCGTCTTCCATGTGGGGCTACTCTGCTGTGTTCTGCTCGTGCTGGGGGTGGGCGGCCGCGTAATGGTCCTGGCCACGTGGATAACCAGCTGGTCGCTGTGGGTGTCAAACCCGATGGTGATCGATGGGGGAGACAACCTCGCGATGATCGTCCTTCCGCTCCTCGCGCTTGCGCGGTCGATGGACAGATTGGCCCTGCGGGCGATCATTCCGATCGCGACCTCGAAAATTGCTCGAAGGATCAACGCGTCGTGGCCCATGGTGCTGATTCACAACGCCGCAGTCGGTGCCATCATGGTTCAAATCTCGCTCGTCTACTTTCTCAGCGGGATGTACAAAGCGCAGGGGCCGATGTGGGTCGACGGCACAGCGCTGTATTACATTCTCAGGACACCTGAGTACTTCTTTCCTCCACTTACACCGCTTGTCCTCGCCAGCGACGAAGCGCTTGTGTTCGGAACGTACGCAGCGATGGTGATGCTGATCGCCTTTCCATTCCTCGTGCTGACGCGAAAGACACGACGCGTCGCCGTCGCAGCCATGATGCTTTTCCATTTCGGGATAGCGCTGTTCATGGGGCTCACCAGCTTCGCGCTCATGATGGTCGCTTGCGATTGCGTCTTCGTCTCCCGCGATCTGGAACGCCTTTGTCAACGCTTGCGGCGAGCAATCACTGGGGCCTGGAGTTCCGCCATGAAGCGACGATCGATCGTCGACGCGCAATGAGAAAGCGCGCCCGAGCATTCTGCTTGGCGGCGCTCGTCGTAGGTTTAGGGGGTTGCGCCACGACAGAGGAGTCGCCGACCGCTCGGCATGCTGCCGACTCATTGCTACGCGTCATCAACGAGGCAAACGGCGAAGTCGATCGCGAGCGCATCCAGGAGCGAGTTTCGAGGGGCATGATCGCCGGCGAGCGCAAAGCGGTTCTCGGGGAAACGCTCGACCGCGTGGCCGCAGATGGTCCATGGAGGGTCGTCGCAGTCGATGAAACCGGTGCGCCCATGAGCACCGATCTCCTCCTGAAATCCGAATCGGGCACGTACCAGCGGATGCACACCAGCGTGGACTCCGCCGGGCTTGTCGAGATGCTCTGGTTCGGCTATGCCGTCGACCGCGACGCCGAACGCCAGTCGGTTGCGCAGGTTGCGGCTGAGATAGCTCGAGTGCCAGCCCACAGTTCCGTTCTCGTCGCTGGCGCCAGAGACGGGGTATGCATGCCCCTCGCAGTCGCCGGGACGAGCCAGGGCGAACGCTTGCCACTCGCTTCGGTGTCGAAGCTGTTCGTCGTCGGCGCGGTCGTCGACGCGATCGATCAGGGCGAACTGCAGTGGACAGACACGTTGGAGCTCACTGAGCGCGTCAGGTCATTGCCCGCCGGCCGGTTGTCTGAAGCGGCAGAGGGTACGCGTGTCAGTGTGCTTGACGCTGCGGTGCGATCACTCGGGGAAAGCGACAACACGGCGGCAGATCTTCTGAGGGCTGAACTCGGGGGCGAGGCGGTTGCCGATGCGCGTCGGATCATGACGGGGAAATCGAGCGCGGAGCCCTTCAATTCGACGCGAACGATTTTTCGTACTGGCTGGGGTGCGGACCGTTTGCCGCTCGGTCAGTCGATTCCCGCGACGGGAACTGGATTGGTCGATGAATCCGGACCGCTTCCTTCGCCGTTCGAGGTAATCGAATCGAGGTGGCAGGACGGCGTGGACTGGTTTGCCGATGCGCATGAACTCTGCGCGGCCGCGGCATGGCTGGACGCGCGTCTCCGTACGGTTCCCCGCGAACTCAGAGAAGCAGCGTCGGCCCCACGCGACTACACGCTGCGCAAGACCGGGGGGAATCCAGGTGTCAGCGCGTTCGTGGGCGTGAGGCGCTCCGATGACGGTGTCACGTCTCGAGTGGTGGTCGCCCAATTCGCCTCGGAGCAGCCAAACGATGTCGGCGATGCTGACGGGCTTTTCGGCCTAGCCGAGGATCTTGGGAGTACCTTCGACCGATCGCAGGAATAACCGTCACACGTTCTCCGTCGCCCGCGTCCTTTGGCCGCGGCGACATCGCCCCTCTATCATTCGTCCACCGAGACAGCCGGTGGTCTGTCGCCGGCGTTCGGGTGCGGGTATGCTCGCGGCCAACGAAAGGGTCATCGATGAGCCGCGACAACGACAAGAACGACGAACTCCGCGAGCAGCACCAGGAGCAGGAGCAGCATCGACAGGAGCTGCGCGACGACGTCCTCGACCAGCCCGGAGGCGGCGTGGATGACTTCGGCTCGCAGGACGAGCGGCGCAAAGAGGGGCGCGGACGACTGTAGGACTACGGCGCGCAGCCTGAGTCCGTCCCCGCGGGCCGCTTTCGCCGCTACCGGGTGCGCGCATCCGGTGCTGTCGCCTCCAGGGCGCGGATCAGGGACTGGGCGTCGAACGGGCCCACGTGGCGGCGGCCGTTCACGAAGAAGGTCGGGACGGCCGTGATGTCCATCGCCTCGGCGTCGAGCATGTCGTCGCGGACGCGGGCGGCGACCTCGGCGGAGTTGAGGTCGGCCTCGAAGCGTTCGACGTCGAGACCGAGCTCCTGAGCCCGTCGCACGATGTCGGAGGGCAGCTGGTGCTCCTGGTCGGCGAACAGGCTGCGCTCGAAGTCGAAGAAGCGGCCCTGGAGCGCTGCCGCCTCCGACGCCTCCGCCGCGGCCTGGGCGTTGGGGTGGTAGTGGCTGAGTGGGGCGTGGCGCCAGACGTAACGCAGGTCGTCGCCGATCTCGCGCCGGACCTCCTCGACCGAGCCGGTGGCCTTCAGGCAGAAGCCGCACTGGAAGTCGCCGTATTCGACCAGCGTGTACCGGGCGTCCTCCCGGCCGTAGATGTGGTCGCGGCGCGGGTCGACGGGGCGCGCGAGGAAGCGGCCGCTTTCCTTGCCCGGGTGGCGCGCATCCGAGATCCGGAAGATCAGGGCGGCCAGCAGGAAGGCGACGACGGAGGCGGTCAGCACGGCGACGCGCGCCTCGTTCTGCACGGCGGGGTCGTCGATCGCGAGGTCGATGATGAACAGCGAGATGGTGAACCCGATGCCGCACAGGGCAGCGCCGCCCGCGACCCGGTCCAGCGACAGCCCTGCGCCGAAATCGCCGATCCGGAAGACGCGCATCAGGGCACTCGACCCGAACACGCCGAGGAACTTCCCGGCGACGAGGCCGACCAGGATGCCCCAGCTCACCGGGGACGTGACGGCGGCGGCCAGGATGTCCGGGCTCAGCTGCACCCCGGCGTTCGCGAGGGCGAAGAGGGGGAGGATCACGTATGCGACATAGGGCGCGTACGCGGACTGGAGGCGCTCGTTGATCGAGATCGACTCCCGCAGGCTGTTCGCGGCCGCCCGGGCGTACTCGGTGTTCGGCGACTGGCGGAACGTGCGCGCGAGGTCGAGGGCGTGCTCGACGTCCCGCCGGTTCGGCCGGTAGACCGGCACCAGCAGCGCGATGGCGACGCCTGCGAGAGTGGGATGCACGCCGGAGGCGAGGAAGGAGAACCACACGATGATCGCGAGGGTCGCATACACCGGTCCCCGGCCGCCCCGCAGGTAGCGCGTGAAGAAGACCCCGACGAGGCAGACGGCCGCGACGATCAGCGGCACAGGGTTGAAGTTCTCGGTGTAGACGAGCGCGATGATGCTGAGCGCTCCGATGTCGTCGACGACCGCCAGGGCCAGCAGGAACACCCGGAGACGCCCCGGCGCGCGCGGCCCGATCAGCGCGAGCGCGCCGACCAGGAAGGCGGTGTCGGTGGAGATCACGACGCCCCAGGCGTGCTCCTGCCCCGAGCCGGAACTGATCAGGACGAACAGCAACGCAGGCACCACTAGGCCGGCGACGGCGGCCACGACCGGAATCACGGCGCGCGACCAGCTGGTCAGCTCTCCGATGGCGAACTCGCGGCGCACCTCGAGCCCGACCGTGAAGAAGAAGATCGCCATCAGGGCGTCGTTGACGAGGGCGTGCAGCGTGAAATCGAGGTGCACATCCTGGACGCCGACGGTGAAGTGGGTTTCCCAGAACGCCTCGTACGACGAGGCGGCGATGTTCGCCCACACGATCGCGGCGACGGTCGCGATGAGCAGCAGGAGCGCGCCGATCCTGTTCTGCCCCAGGTTCCGGATGCGCTCGGCGATGGAGGGCCGGCGGGCGCCGGACTGCGGCAGGTCGGGGTCGGGCGACCGCTCGATGACGGTCAGTCGGGTCATCCCAATATTCTGGCGCGCCCGAGACGGTTTGTGGGGTTTTCGGCGGAATCGGGGTGCTCGCCGCTGCCCGGGGTGGCCTGCCGTGCGACCCGGATCGGCTACGTTAGGTTGGCCTCATCAACAGTTCGCCCCCCGTCGACTGGAGTTCCCGGAAATGCCTTTCGCTCGTCAGCGCCTGCGGCACGAATTCGCCGTGCGTCACGTCACCGTCCGCCGTGTGAGCAGGATCGTGCCGACGATGGTGCGCGTCACCTTCAGCGGCAAAGACCTGGATGGGTTCACGAGCGCAGGGCCGGCCGACCACGTGAAGGTGTTCTTCCCCGACCAGCAGTCCGGGATGCTCGTGGTGCCGACCGTGACGCCGGACGGCATCGAGCCGCCGGAGCACGGGACGCCGATCGCGCGCGACTACACGCCGCTCGCGTTCCGGGCGGCGGCGGACGGGAACGCGGCCGAACTGGACATCGACTTCGTGCTGCACGGCGACGAGGGGCCCGCGTCGGCGTGGGCGGCGCGAGCGACGCCCGGAGACGTGGTCGCCATCGGCGGCCCGCGCGGATCGCAGCTCGCGCCGGAGGGCATCGGGCGGTTGCTCCTTGTCGCCGACGAGACGGCGCTGCCCGCGGCGAGCAGGTGGCTGGCCGCTGTCGACCCTGCCGTTCCCGTGTCTGCGCTGTTCTTCGTGGCGGACGAGAGCGTGTCGGGGTATCTGCCCGCGGAGGTGGCGGAGCGCGTGGATGCGCGGTGGCTGAGTGGCAGTGGCGCCGGCGCTGGTAGCGCTGGTGGCGCATCCACTGTCGAGGCGGCGCTGCGGGAGCTGGGGCCGATCGGCGGTGACACGTACGTGTTCCTGGGGGGGGAGGCCGTGGCGCTCATCCCGTTGCGGCGCTACTTGCGCAGGGAGCTGGGGCTGCCGGCCGAGCAGGTCTCGGCGAGCGGGTACTGGAAGCGCGGCGTCGTCGCGCTCGACCACCACGCGCCGGTGGACCCGAGCGACCCGGACTGAGCGGGCGGCACTGAGCGAGCGCACCTCGGCGTACGACCGAATGTTGCGCGAGGGTGCGCGCATCCACGCCGGGATTCGTACAGTTGCTGCATGGCTGACTTCGAGACCAGGCAGATCCACGCCGGCGCCGTCGTGGACGCGCAGACCAGCGCGCGGGTGACCCCGATCTACCAGACCGCCGGGTACGTGTTCTCCGACTTCGACGACGGAGAGGAGCGGTTCGCCGGACGCAGCACGATGCGGGCGTATTCGCGCAACGAGAACCCCACCAATCAGGTGGCGGGGCGGCGGCTGGCCGACCTGGAGGGCGGGGTCGACGGGATCGTCGTGGCCAGCGGGCAGGCGGCCATCGCGGCCGCGCTGTTCTCGCTCGCCCGTGCCGGAGACCACATCTTGGCCACGTCGTCGCTGTACGAGGGGACCCGGGAGATGTTCCGCGGCGCCCTGCAGCGCCAGGGGCTGGACGTCGAGTACGTCGCCGACGACGCCGACGAGGCGGAGTGGGCGTCGCGGATCACCGACCGCACGAAAGCCGTGTACACCGAGACCATCCCGAACCCGCTGAATCAGGTGGTCGACCTGGAGCGGCTGGCCGGGATCGCCCACCGAGCCGGCGTCCCGCTCGTGGTGGACAGCACGGTGGCGACGCCATATCTCTGTCGCCCGATCGAGTGGGGCGCCGACATCGTGATCCACTCCACCTCCAAGTGGCTGGCGGGGCACGGTGCGGTGATCGGCGGGGCCGTGATCGACGGGGGGACGTTCGACTGGGCGGCCAACGCCGACCGGTTCCCGCACCTGGCGGATGCGCCGCGGCCGGGCGTCCCGTCGTACGTCGAGCGCTTCGGGGCCGGCGCATACCTCGGCTACCTGCGCACGGTGACGGTGCTCGAGTACGGGCCGACGGTGCCGCCGACCAGCACGTTCCTGCTGCTCCACGGGATCGAGACGCTGTCGCTGCGGATGGACAAGCACATCCGGAACGCGCAGGAGATCGCGGAGTGGCTGGCCGGGCGTCCCGAGCTGGCGGCGGTGCACTATCCGGGGCTGCCGGGCGACCCGTTCCACGAGCGGGCGCAGAAGTATCTTCCGCTCGGGCCCGGGTCGATCGTCAGCATCGACCTGGCGGGAGGCAGGGAGGCGACGCGGCGGTTCATCGATGCGCTCGAACTGGTCACGCCGATGACGCACATCGGCGACGTCCGCACGCTCGCGATCCACCTGGGCAGCACGATCCACGCCAAGCTGACCGAGCAGGAACGACGGGATGCGGGGATCACGCCTGGACTGGTGCGGCTGTCGATCGGTCTGGAGAGTGCCAGGGATGTGATCGCCGACCTGGAGCGCGGACTGGTGGCCGCGGGGGCGTAGCGGGCGGTCAGGCCGGGAC